>JAOPZP010000402.1 GCA_025964055.1 Conexibacter sp. | reverse complement strand
GCGCCACCCCGGCCCACGGGGCGGCGCCGTCGGCGGCGCGACGGCGACGGGCTCATCGGGCTCAGAACGACGAAGGGCGGCGCACATGGCACCGCCCATCGTTGCAACTCATCGAGCCGAGGCTCTGCGTGCCGCACGAGCGGCGGCCGCAGAAGCCGACTGCTCTCCTACGCTGCGACCCGCCGGGTCGCCGCACGAGCGACGCCCGCGGCGGCCAACTGCACGCGGCGACCCGCCGGGTCGCCGCACGAGCGGCGCCCACGGACGCCGACTACGCGCCTATGCGGCGACGCGCAGGGACTTGACGTCCCCGTCCGACGCGAGGCGGCGCAGCGCGCGCTCCTCGGCCTGCCGGGCCTTGCTCGGGGGCATGCCCAGACGGCGGGCGGCCTGGACGAGCGTGTGCTCGCCGTCGCCGCCGGTGCCGAAGCGCAGGTGGATGACCTCGCGCTCCTCCTCGGGCAGGCGGTTGACGGCCTCGCGGAGGGCCGACGCCTCGGTCTCGCGCTCGACCTCCTCGTCGACGGTCTCGCCGTCGGCGGGGAGCAGGGCGCCCAGCGCGGTCTCGCCGTCGTCGCCGACGGTCTGGTCGAGGCTGGCCAGGGCGCGGTCGCGCTCACGCAGGAGCTCGACCTCGTCGATGTCCAGCTCGGCCGCTGCGGCGATCTTCTCGTCGCTCGGCGGCTCGCCGTGCTCGGCGGTCAGCTCGCGCTCGACGCGGGCGATGCGTCGCGCACGCTGCGACATGTGGGAGGGCAGGCGAATCGTGCGGCCCGTGTTGTCGAGGCCGCGCTGCAGCGCCTGGCGAATCCAGATGGTCGCGTAGGTGGAGAACCGGTACCCCTTGCGGTAGTCGAACTTCTCGACCGCGCGGATGAGGCCCAGCATGCCTTCCTGGACGAGGTCGTCCAGGGTCAGGCCCTGCCCGACGTAGTGCCGTGCGACGGACACCACGAGGCGCAGGTTCGAGTTCACCAGCAGATCCTTCGCCTCGAGGTCGCCGCGCTCGATGCGCTGCGCGAGCTCGATCTCCTTGGCGGGGTTCAGCAGCTCGTACTGGCTCGCGCGACGCAGGAGCTGGTCCAGCGGGGTGGCGAGCACGTCGTACGTGAGAGTGGGTGTGGAGGGGGTCAACAAGGTCCTTTCCGGGTCAAATCCCGATTGCTACAGTCGGGATTATACGCCACGGTCGTTGCTTGCGCAACTGTGCTGCTGATCACGCATGCACCAGTCACGATCAGGGAGGGAGGGGTATTCGGGGTCAGCGGGTCGGGGAGATCCGCTACACACACGTTCCCATTCCCGCATGAAGCGCTCCTAAGGAGCATTTGATGCCCTCTTCGGCGCCTGATGATTCGTCCCCTTCTCGCGGTCAAACGTTACGTTCGACCGCTCTCCGTCGCCAATCTCTGGCCAGATGACCGAGTTGGCGCGAAAGGACATAGCGCGCGTCTGCGCGCCGGCCTTCCTGGACGGAGGTCAGCGTACCGGGATCCGGGCCGATATCCAAGGCCCGGGCGGCGCGCCGCCCGATCTCGAGCTGCCCGAGCGCCGTGGGGTGGACGGCGTCGGGGAAGAGGTGGCGCCATCCGCGCAGGTCGTCGAGGGCGACCACGGTCACGCCGCGCTCGCCCGCCAGGCGGCGCACGATCGCGTTGAGCTCGCCGACCTTCGGGCCGGCCGGCGGGCGTCCCAGGTCCAGGGGGATCGTCGCGACGCACACCCGGGCCGCGCGGCGCTGCAGGCCGTCGAGGATCCGGGCCAGCGCCGCCTCATAGGCCGCCGGGTCCCAGTCGAGGCCGCGCACGTCGTTGGTGCCCGTGTGCAGGCAGGCCAGCGAGTAGTCCTCGCGCGCACGCGGCAGCAGCGCGTCGGCGATCCACGGCGTCAGCGCGCCCGGCTGGGCCAGGCGATGGAACGGCAGGTCCTGCGCCTCGGCCAGCCACTGGGCCCACGCGCGCGGCGGCACGCCGAACGCGCCCTCCTCCGGCCCGCAGGCGATCGAGTCGCCGAGCGCCAGGACGGGACCCCGGTCAGCCAACCCGCCCCGTCTCTTCCGTCGCCGCACGCAGCCGCCGCGCGTGCGCGCTCGTCAGCTGCCCGTGCTCGAGCGCGAACTTCCACGCGCCGCCCGCCGTCCCCGGCAGGTTCATCCGCGCCTCGCTGCCGAGCCCCAGGACGTCCTGGGCCTGAAGCATCACCAGCGCCGCCGGCGAGCGCATCCACAGCCGGATCAGCCCCCACACGACGGAGTCGCTGTCGTCGACGTCGTCGTCGGCCAGGCCGGCCTCGCGCAGCGCCGACTCGGCCTCCGCACGCCGGGGCGCCGCCAGCGTGTCCCACCACCCGCGCAGCGTGTCGGTGTCGTGGGTGCCGGTGTAGGCGACGACGTCGTCACCGTGGTTCTCCAGGCGGTGCGGCCCCCGCGGGTCGTCGGGGTCGAACGCGAACTGGAGCACGACCATGCCCGGGTAGCCGAGCTCGCGCCGCAGCCGCGTGACCGGCGACGTGATGACCCCGAGGTCCTCGGCGATGAAGGCCATCGGCCCGACCTCGGCCTCGCCGGCACGAAACGGCGCGCGCCCCGGCCCGCGGCGCCATGTGCCGCCGCTGGCGTCGCGGTCGCCCTCCGGCACCGCCCAGTACGCGACGAACGCGCGGAAGTGGTCGAGCCGGGCGACGTCGTAGAGCTGGAAGGTCCGGCGGAAGCGCTCGGTCCACCAGCGGTAACGGCGCCGCTGCAGCGCCGGCCAGTCGTAGATCGGGTTGCCCCACCGCTGGCCCGCAGCCGTGAACGCGTCGGGCGGCACGCCGGCGACCACGCCGTCGAGGAACAGCTCCGGCCACGCCTTCTGGTCATAGGAGCCCGGCGCGACGTAGATCGGCACGTCCCCGATCAGCCGCACGCCGCGCTCCAGGGCATACGCCCGCAGCGCCGCCCACTCGCGCTCGAAGCGCACCTGGTCGGGCAGCATGCGCGGGGGAAGGGAGGGAGCCCAATAGCCATGGCGCTCGCGGAAGGCGTCCAGCTCCTCGGGCGCGACCTCGGCCTCGGGCGACTCCAGGAAGCCGTGCCACGCCGCGAACGCCGACGACGACTTGTACGGCGATCCGTAGCGGTCGGGGGGACCCAGCGGCAGCATCTGCCACCACGACTGGCCGGCCTCGGCCAGCCAGTCCACGAAGGCCCGCGCCTCCGGTCCCAGCCGGCCTCCGGGCAGCGAGGTGAGGTGCAGCTGGACGCCGCTGGACCGCCGGGTGAAGTGGGTTCTATCGTCAGTCACGGGATTTGCACGTTCGCCACGCGTCATTCTGGGAAGAGTCCTCGACAGTGCCCGCTCGCGGAACCGACCAACCTGCCACGTCGCGCTCCGTCAAGGACGGTGCCGCCAACCGACGCCCCAAGCCTGCCGCGCCCCCGCGGATCGTGATCCTCGAGCCCGAGCCGGTCATCGACGGGGGACGCTATGCGCCCAAGCGCACGACCGGCGAGCCCGTCGACGTGCAGGCCACGATGTTCGCCGACGGCCACTACGTCGTGAAGGCCGTCGTGCGTTGGAAGGCCCCGGGCGGCCGGCGCTGGCACGAGGCGCCGATGACCCACGTCGACCGCCACCTCGACGGCGACACGTGGACCGGCAGCTTCACGGTCGACGCGCTCGGCCGCTGGCAGTGGACGATCGAGGCGTGGATCGACCGCTTCGCCTCCTGGCGCGAGGAGCTGCGCCGCAAGGTCGAGGGCGGCCAGCACGACCTCGCCGGCGAGTTGAGCGAGGGCGTCGTCCTGCTGCAGGCCGCGGCGCAGCGCATCAAGTCCTCCTCCGACCGCCGGCTCGTCGAGCACGCGATCGCGACGCTCAGCGACGCCGCCGCGCCCGAGGAGGCCAAGCACGACGCCGGCCTCGGCCCGGAGCTCGCCGCGGCCATCGCGCGGCACCCCGACCGCTCGGACTCGACGACGCTCGAGGCGCCGTTCGAGGTCGACGTCGACCCGGTGCGCGCGCGCTTCGGCAGCTGGTACGAGCTCTTCCCGCGCTCGTGGGGCGGCTTCCGGGGCACCGCCGCGGCCGTGCCCGAGATCGCCGCGCTGGGCTTCGACGTGCTCTACCTCACGCCGATCCACCCGATCGGCGAGACCAACCGCAAGGGCGCCAACAACGCCCTGACCGCCCGGCCCGGCGATCCCGGCAGCCCGTGGGCGATCGGGCTGAAGGGCGTCGGCGGCCACGAGGCCGTCCACCCCGAGCTGGGCACGCTGGAGGACTTCGCGGCGCTCGTCGGCACCGCTCGCGAGCACGACATCGACATCGCCATCGACTTCGCGATCCAGTGCTCGGCCGACCACCCGTGGCTCAGCGAGCACCCCGAGTGGTTCCATCGCCGCCCCGACGGCTCGCTGAAGTACGCCGAGAACCCGCCCAAGAAGTACCAGGACATCTACAACGTCAACTTCCAGTCCGAGGACTGGAAGAACCTGTGGAACGCGCTGCTGGAGCTCGTGCTGCTGTGGGTCGACCGCGGCGTGACGGTCTTCCGCGTCGACAACCCGCACACCAAGCCGCTCGCCTTCTGGGAGTGGCTGATCCGCGAGGTCCGCGCCAAGCACCCCGAGGTCGTGTTCCTCGCCGAGGC
>JAOPZP010000383.1 GCA_025964055.1 Conexibacter sp. | reverse complement strand
ACGCGAGCGCGTCCAACGACGCCGACGGCCAGATCGTCAGCTACGAGTGGGACCTCGACGGCGACGGCGCCACCGACCACACCGGCGCCCAGGTCACGACGACCTACGCGCAGGCCAAGACCGTCGGGATCCTCCTGAAGGTCACCGACAGCGACGGCCTGTCGGGCACGTCGGGCGCCACGCTGACGGTCGCCGCCGACCAGGCCCCGTTCGCGAGCTTCGCGGCCGTGAGCCCCGCGGCGCGCGCCGGCAAGGCGTTCGTCATCAAGGCCGTCGGCGTCGACCCCGACGGCAGCATCGCCAAGTACGAGTGGGACCTCGACGGCAACGGCTCCTACGAGACCGACACCGGCGCCACCAGCCAGGCGACCACGACGATCAACCAGGCGGGCCCGGCGAAGATCCGCGTCCGCATGGTCGACGACGAGGGCGTCACCGGCATCGCGGAGACCACCGTGCCGGTCGGCGAGGCGCCGTGCATCATCAACCCCATCATCAAGATCGGGCTCGCCCGCATCGTCACGCAGGGCACGGCGCAGGCCGGCGCCGGCTGCTTCCGCGGCGTGACCACCGACGGCGGCGGCTACCGCACCACGATCTACACGACCGACGGCCACTTCCGCGTCAACGGCATCCTCGTCGACACGCTGGGCACCTCCAAGGCGCAGCTGCACTGGACGCGCAAGATCACCACCAAGAGCGGGCCCAAGGGTCCGATCACCACCGAGGGCGAGACGACGGTCCTGCAGCTCATCGCGCCCAAGGTCCACGTCGAGGCCACGTCGAAGGGCAACATCGACCTCTCGTTCCACGACGGCGCGATCTCCTGGGGCCTGAACGCCAACCTCGTGTGGGGCTTCCACGCGGACGCCAACGCCGGCATCGGCGGCCTGCCGCTGAAGATCGTCGGCCAGCCCGAGATGCACGCCGACGGCAGCTCGACGCTCGACATCATCCCGGGCACGCCCCCCGAGCTCCTGGGCAAGACGCCCAGCAAGCCCGAGCACCTGACCTTCGGCCCCTCGGTCAGCGCCGCCGCGGTCGGCGCGTTCAGCTTCGACGTGGACAAGATCCCGCTCGGGGTCGTCATCCTGGGCCCGGTCCACATCAGCTTCGACGGCGTCGGGACCTGGAACATCGAGGCCGAGGCCGAGATCCCGTACCCGATCCCGACCAAGGTCAAGGGCAAGCTGGTCATCGTCGCCGGCAAGGTCAAGAGCCTGGATCTGGAGCTCCAGGGCTCGCTGCCCACGCCGACGCCGATCATCATCAAGTCGCTGGGCCTGCACATCGACTTCGGTCCGAAGGTCGCGGCCAACCCCGACTGCATCAAGACGGTCGGGCTCGTCGACACCACGCCGTACGAGACCTACGCGGCCCTGGACTACTACATGCCGATCCTGCGCCAGCTGGTCGTGTCGCACCCCGAGCTCGACTTCGGCAGCCTCTTCCGCAAGACCTATCAGAACTACCCGGTGCCGACGTTCGCGTTGTGCGGGCACATCGGGCTGAGCGTCGCCGAGCTGCTGGACGCCGACGTGAAGTTCGGCTTCGCCAAGTACGCCAACCCGTACCCCAACCTGTTCTTCTTCCAGGGCAAGGTCACGCTCGTGAAGTTCCTCGAGGCCACGGCCGCCGCGGAGTTCACGACCGAGGGCTACGTCCACCTCAACGCCGCCGTCGAGGGCGGCTACCCCAAGGGCGACAGCCCGTGGATCAAGTGGTCGCTGGGCTTCGACTTCGAGTACTTCAAGAAGCAGTTCAACGCCGAGGCCCACGCCTACATCACGGTCGTCCCGCTGTCATTCAGCACCGGTGCCAACCTGCTGGTCTCCAGCAAGGGCATCGCTGCGTGCCTGTACTTCAAGACCTTCCTGGGGACCTGGCGCCCCGGGGCCGGCGCGAAGTGGGGGCACGGGCCAACCCTGTACTTCATGGGGTGCGACGTGAAGGACTACAAGGTGGTGATCAAGCACGCGCTCTCGGGTGACACCGTGATCGGCGACATCGCGCCGGTGGGTGCCCACGCCGCCCGCTCGCACGGCCTGCCCGTCGTCGACCGCGTGCCGGCCGGGGGCCACGGCAACGACGCCGGGCTGATGAAGCTCGCCGGCCCCACGCCGTCTGCCGCGCAGCTGCGCAGCGTCAAGGCCCGCGCCGCCCAGGCCGCCCCGGACGCCATCGACATCCCGGCGGGCCTTCCCGGCACCGTCATGGGCTTCGTCGGCGCCGGCGCCCCGCCGCACGTGATCCTCCACGGGCCCAAGGGCGAGAGCTTCGACACCGGATCGGGCAACGACCCCGTCGAGCAGCCCGGCTTCGCCGCCCTGAAGAACGCGGGCACCGGGATCACCGAGGTCGTCGTCCCGAAGCCGTCCGGCGGGCGCTGGACGGTCGAGCCGGCCGCCGACTCGTCGCGCCTGGTGGAGGCCATCCAGGCCGACGGCACGACGGCGGCGAAGGTCACCGGCCGCGTCGAGGGCACCGGCCAGAACCGCCGGCTGCGCTACTCGGTCGCCGGCCTGCCGGCCGGCTCGAAGGTCTCGTTCGTCGAGGCCGGTCGCGGGGGCGGCGGCGCCATCGGCGCCGTCACCAAGAGCGGCTCGGGCACGCTGCCGTTCCACCCGGCCGCCGGCGCCCCGGGCAAGCGCGAGGTGCAGGGCCTGGTCACCGCGGCCGACGGCTTCATCAGCGCCCGCGTGGTCCTCGGCACCTACACCGCCCCGAGCCCGCCGCGTCCGGGCCGCGCCACCAAGCTGTCGTTCAAGGTGGTGGGCAAGAAGCTCGTCCTGCGCTGGCGCGCCGGGCTCTACGCCGTCGCCCAGCAGGTCGACATCCGCACCAAGGACGGACTCAACATCACGCGGATCGTCAAGCGGTCGACGACGTCGCTGCCGCTGCCCGCGCCCGGCACGAAGCTGACGGTGCTCGTCACCGGCACGTCGCAGGCCCAGGTGCCGGGCACGCCCGCGCGCTTCACCAAGTCGCTGCCCAAGGCCAAGAAGAAGGCCGTCAAGCCCAAGAAGAAGGCCACCAAGAAGTAGGGCACGGCCCAGGAGGAGGGGCGGCGCCGGCCGCGCGGGCGCTGGACGGAGGTTGCGGTGCCTACGCACCGCGGGCGTATAGTCGCGCGCCATCGCCTCCTTCGCGAAAGCCTCCTCCGCGCCGGACGCGATGCCGCTGGTGGGGCGCCGGCACGAGCTCACGGTGCTCGACGCCGCCCTGGACGCGGCGTTCTCCGGGCGCGGTGCGACCGTGGTCGAGCTGGTCGGCGAGCCGGGCATCGGCAAGACGACGCTGCTCGGCCACGCCGTGGCGACCGCTCGCCGGCGCGGTGCGCTCGTGCTCGAGGCGCGCTGCTCGGAGTTCGAGCGCGACGTGCCGTTCGGCCTGTTCGCGGAGGCCCTGGACCCGTACCTCGACGGCGACGGCGCGGCCGACCTCACGGCGCTCGACGCCGAGCACCGCCGGCACCTGGCGACCATCCTGCCCGCGGCCGCGCGCACCGTCGAGGCCGCCCCGGCCGCCGCCGGCCGCGAGCGCCACCGGCTACACCGGGCGGTCGAGGCGCTGCTGGCGCGCATCGCCGCTCGCCGCGGCCTCGTGCTCGCGTGCGACGACATCCACTGGGCCGATCCCGCGTCGGTGGCGCTGCTCGCCTCGCTCGTCCGCCGCCGCGCGGTACCGCGGATGCTGCTGGCGGTGGCCTACCGACCGCATCAGACCGGCTCGGCCGTCGGCGACGAGTTCCGCCACGCCGCCGGCGAGGGTCTGAGCGAGCGCGTCGCGCTGGCGCCGCTGGCCGACGGCGAGGCCGAGCAGCTGCTGCCCGCCGCGCTGCCGGAGGCCACGCGCCGGAGGATCCGCACCGAGAGCGGTGGCAACCCGTTCCACCTGCGCCAGCTGGCGCGCGCCGCCGCGCCGTCGGCGACCGCAGCGCCGGGCGCGT
>JAOPZP010000265.1 GCA_025964055.1 Conexibacter sp. | reverse complement strand
GGCGGCCGGCGTTCCCGCCGGCGCCTCCGGCGCCGAGGGTCCGCGCGCGGCCTCTGCGAGCGCGTCGGGCACCGCCGACGGCTCGAGTCCCGCGCGCAGCATCGCCTCCATCGCGGGCGCCGCGACGGGATGCGAGAACAGGAACCCCTGCGCCAGCGAGCACCCCAGCAGGGCCGCGGCCCGCGCGACGGCCGGGTTCTCCACGCCCTTGGCGACGACCCGCAGCCCGAGCGCGTCCGCCAGCCCGGTGACGGCGCGGACGATGTGCCGCTCCTCCTCACCGTCGGCCAGGCCGCCGATCAGCGCATGGTCGATCTTCAGCCCGGTGATCGGGAACCGCTTCAGGTCGGTCAGCGACAGCCAGCCGGTGCCGAAGTCGTCGAGCATGACGGGGATGCCGAGGTCGCGGAAGCCCTGGAGGCTCGACGCCGGCCCGGCGCCGTCGTCGAGCAGCTCGGTCTCCCGGACCTCCAGGGCGATCTGCCCGGCCGGCACCCCGCTGCGGCGCAGGGCGGCGGCGATCTCGTCGGCGAACCCGGGCTCGGCCAGCTGGCGCGCCGACACGTTGACCGACACCTGCGGCACCGCAAGGTCCGGATCGGCGCACCAGCGCGCGATCTGCCGGCAGACGTTCGTGATCATCTGCCGTCCGATGGGCACGGCCAGGCCGCTGGTCTCCGCCACCCCGAGGAACTCTCCCGGCAGCACGACGCCGCTCTCCGGATGCTCCCAGCGCAGCAGCGCCTCGACACCGGCGATCCGGCGGGTCGTCAGATCGACGATCGGCTGGTAGGCGAGCGTGAGCTCGTCGCGCTCCAGCGCCCGGCGCAGCTCCTCCTCGATGTTGACCCGGTGCAGCAGGCGCTTGCGCATGGCGGGCTCGAACAGCTGGAAGCGGCCGCCACCGGCCTCCTTGGCGCGCGCCTGGGCGACCCCGGCGTCGCGCACGAGGCTGTCGGGCGCCGCCGCGATCGGCTCGGTGGCCAGCGCCACGCCGATGCTGAGCTGCGCCGCGACGGGGCGCTCGTGCACGGTGAGCGGCTCGTCGAGCGCCGCGAGCAGGCCCTCGGCGATGACGATCGCCTCGCGCTCGCCGTCCACGTCGGCTGCCAGGATCGCGAACTCGTCGCCGCCGAAGCGCGCGAGCGTGTCCCCGGGCCGCGTCGCGGCGGCCAGGCGGCGGGCGACGCCGCGCAGCAGCTCGTCGCCGGCCATGTGCCCGACCCCGTGGTTGACGTTCTTGAAGCGGTCGATGTCGACCAGCAGGACCGCCACCATCCTCCCGGCCCGGGTCGCGCGGTCCACCGCCTGGTCGAGGCGATCGCGGAACAGCGTCCGGTTCGGCAGCCCGGTCAGCTGGTCGTGCAGGGCGCGGTGGCGCAGCTCGCGCTCGGCGGCGTTGCGCTGCGCCGCCGACGCCAGCACGCCGGCGATCGCCTGCAGGAAGCTCAGGTCGTGCTCGTCGCGCTCGCAGTCCTCGGTGTCCAGCGCCGCGAGCACGGCGAGGTCGCCGGCGTCGCGCAGGGCGATCCCGGCGAACGTCGCGCCCCTCAGCCCGGCGGCCCGCCAGGTCTCCGGGAGCACCGGGACCCACGGACGGGTGACCGCGTCGGCCGGAACCGGCGCGTCCAGCTCGGCGGCGAGGGCCTCGGGCCGCCACGGCGTCCCTGCCGACAGCGCCATCGGCACGAGCATGCTGTCCTGCACCTCCAGCACGGCCGCGTGCGCGGCGGGCAGGTGCACGGCCACGGCCTCGACCGCGGCGTCCATCAAATCCGCCCGCCCGGCTCCCTCCAGGGCGCGGCGCTCGAGCCCGGCGATCGCACCCTGCTGGCCGATGCGGCGGGCCAGCTGCTCATGCGCCTGGCGGCGATCGCTGATGTCGCGCATGTGGCCGGCGTAGAGCGGTGGATCGCCGCCGATGCGGGTGATCGACAGCTCCACCGGGAAGCGGGTCCCGTCGGCGCGCACGGCATCCAGCTCCATCCGCCGCGACACGGACGCCGGCATGCGCGACGAGGCCGAATCGGCCAGCCGCTCGAGCGCGCTGGCGCGGCCCGGGCCCGACTCCGGCGGCACGGCCGTGTCGGCCAGGCTGCGGCCGAGCAGCTCGGCCCTCGTCCAGCCGAGCATCCCCTCCGCCGCCGGGTTGAGGTCGACCACCACGCCGTCGCCGTCGATCGTGATGATCGCGTCGAGCGCCGCGTCGAGGATCCCGCGCGTGAGCGCCTCGCTGCGCAGGAGGTCGCGCTCGACCTCCCGCTGCTCGGTCACGTCCTCCAGGAGCACGATCCCGTAGGGCGTGCTCCCGTCCGGGAGGCGGACCACCGTGATCTGCTCGTGGGCGACGATCGTCGCGCCGTCACCGCGGACGAGGCGCTTCTCGAAGCTCGCCGCGGGCACCGTGCCGTCGATGACCTGCGAGACCGCCTCGGCACCGCCGCCGGCGTCGTCGGGATGGTCGAAGCTTCCCGTCGCGCGCCCCAGGAGCTCCTCGGCGCCGACGCCGACGATCTCGCACAGGCTCGGGTTGACCTCGACCAGGCGCCCCGGGCGCCCGTCCTCGATGCTGAAGAGGCCCATCCCGATGGACGCCTGCTCGAAGACCGTGCGGAAGCGCTCGGTCGCCTCGAACATCGCCTGCCGCGCACGCACGCGGCCGGGGTCCTCGATCAGGGCGCGCAGCACGCGTTCGTGGTCGATCAGGGGCGCGATCTGCGCGCACAGGGCGCCGAGGCGCGCCTCGTCGTCGGCCTCGAACGCCGGCTCGGCGCCGTGGCGGTAGAGGCTCAGCCCGCCGTAGGTCATGCCGCGCGCCTGCAGCGGAGCCGACAGCACCGAGTGGATCGCCGCGTCGACGAGCGTGGACCGGACCGACGGGCGGGCGCGCCGTGCGAGCTCCTCCGGGCTGTCGGCGCTGAGCCGCACGGTCCGGCCCTCCACCAGGTCCCGCATGATCTCCGACTCGGCGAGGTCGACGGCGGAGTCGGCGTATCGCCACAGCTTCGTGCGGAAGGCCCGGTCGGGGTGGTCGGCGCCGGCGATCAGCACCGAGCGCCGGGCCGGCGAGATGAACTGCAGCAGCGCGCCGGCTCGGAAGTCCTCGGCCACCACCCGCGTCGCCTCCTGCAACACGACGTCCTGCGGGCGCCCGCCCGACTCGAGCAGGCGCACGATGTAGTCGGCGAGCCCCGTGACGTCCGGGTTCGTCGGCGTATCCACCACGGGGTCCCCTTTGCCTCTGCCGATAGCGCTTCCCGCGCACAAACCTACCCCAAGTGATAGGTGCACGCGGTACTCGTGCGAACGTCCTACTGACCCGTGGCGCCCGCCGAGAGATGCTCGTGCACCACGAGCCATGCTCGGTCCACGCGGGCGAAGACGATCGTCTCCTGCTCGCTGAGGTCCTCTTCCCCGGCGCTCGTCGCCACGCGCGTGGCGACGTCGTGGGTCAGCACCGCCGCGTCGGGCCCGAGCGGCCGGACGGCGCGGTTGGAGGAGCGACAGGCGAGCACCCGGAACCCGTCCTCGGCGACCCAGCGCTCCCAGAGCGCGCGATAGGCGGCGCGCGACGCCAAGCGCTCGCCCGGTGCGGTGTGGAACAGGAACGTCGCGTCGGGCGCCAGGCGCGCGAAGTACGCCTCGACGCGTCCGCCGCCGAAGTCGGCCACCAGCGC
>JAOPZP010000243.1 GCA_025964055.1 Conexibacter sp. | reverse complement strand
TGGTGATCGGGCCGATCGAGGCCAGCTGCAGCCCGCTGTCGCGCACGGCGTCGGCGCCGCCCGCGGCCTCGCAGAAGAAGCGCGCCGAGGACGCCGAGGTGAAGGTCGCCCAGTCGGCTTCGAGCGCTCGCGTCCGCGTGCGCGGGTCCAGCGGCTCGGCGACCGTCACGTAGGGCTCGACCACCATGATGTCTTGTACGCCTTGGTCGCTCAGCGCCGCGCGGACGACGTCCCGCCCACCCCGGGCGCGCACGATCAGGGCGCGGCGCACCTCGAGCCCGGCGACCAGCCCGGCCAGCGACTCGCCGACCGCCCGGTCCGGGACCAGGTCGGGCTCCACGCCGAAGCTCCGCACCGCATCCGCCGTCCCCGGCCCGATCACCGCGACCCGCGTGCCGGCCAGCGCCCGCGCGTCGCGCCCGGTCTCGCGCAGCGCGCCGAAGAACCGCGCCACGCCGTTGGGCGACGACAGCACGAGCAGGTCGACGCCGTCGAGGTCGGGCACCGCGAAGTCCAGCCGCTGCGGGACGATCACCGCGGCCTCGACGACGCGCGCGCCGAGCTCGCGCAAGGACGCGCTCACCCCGCTGGCCTGCGCGCGCGGGCGCGTCACGACGATCGACGTGCCGGCCAGTGGGCCGACGCCCAGCCACGCGAGCTCCTCGCCCAGCGCGGCGACCGGCCCGACGACGGTGACCGACGGCGGCGCGACGCCCGCCGCGGCGGCCAGCTCGGCGATCGTGTCGAGCGTCCCGTGCACCGTGCGCTGGTCGGGGAGCGTGCCGCGCTCGACGATCGCCACCGGCTCGTCGCCGGCCCGGCCGTGCTCGGTCAGCTGGTCGGCGATCCGCGGCAGCGCGCGCACACCCATGTAGAACACCAACGTGCCCGGGAACGCGGCCAGCGCCGGCCAGTCGATCTGGGTCTCCGGCTTGGCCGGGTCCTCGTGGCCGGTGACGAACGCGACGGCGGCGGCCATCCCGCGCTGGGTCACCGGGATGCCGGCGTAGGCGGGCGCCGCGACGCCCGCGGTGACGCCGGGGACGACCTCGAAGGGGATGCCGTGCTCGCGGCACAGCTGCGCCTCCTCGCCGCCGCGGCCGAAGACGAACGGGTCGCCGCCCTTGACGCGCACGACGTACCGGCCGGCCTGCGCGTGGGTCAGCAGGAGCCGGTGCGTCTCCTCCTGCGGGACCTGCTCGCCGCCGCCGACCTTGCCGACGTCCAGCAGCTCGGCGTCGGCGCGCGCGCCGTCGAGCGCCGTGGCGGGGATCAGCTTGTCGTACAGGATGACGTCGGCCGCCGCGATCGCCGCCAGCGCCCGGACCGTCATCAGGCCCGGATCGCCCGGGCCGGCGCCGACCAGGACGACGCGGCCGGGCGCGGGCGCGTCGCCGCTCAAGACGCCGCCATGCCTTCGGCCTGCTCCAGCAGCGCCACCGCGCCCATCGACCGCAGCCGCTCCACCATCAGCGGCGCCGGATCGTCGCCCGTGACGCTGTCGCGGATCCACGCGCTGCCGTCGGGCAGCCCGACGAACGCGTGCAGCGTCGTGCCGTCGTGGTGGACGCCGACCGGCGTGTCGCAGGTGGCGCCCAGCGCCTCCACGACGTGGCGCTCGGCGCGCAGCTGCGCGTCGGCGGCACGGTCGATCAGCGCCGAAGGGATGTCGCGGCCCTCGACGGCCAGCGCGCCCTGGCCCGGCGCGGGGACGAACACCCGCAGGTCCAGCAGCGCGCCGATCTCGTCGGCACGACCCAGGCGCCGCAGCCCCGCGGCGGCCAGCACGAGCGCGTCGCACTCGCCCTCGCGGAGCTTGCGCAGGCGCGTGTCCACGTTGCCGCGCAGCTCGACCACCTCCAGGTCGTCACGTATGGCCAGCAGCTGCGCACGCCGACGGAGCGACGCGGTGCCGATGCGGGCGCCCGCAGGGAGCGCGTCCAACGACGAGGCGCCCACGAGCGCGTCGCGCGCGTCCTCCCGGCCGAGCACCGCCGCCAGGCGCATCCCAGAACGCAGCAGATCGCTGGCCGGCACGTCCTTGGCCGAGTGCACGGCCAGGTCGATCTGACCGGCCTCCAGCGCGTCCTCGATCGTGTCGATCCAGCGCGCCTTGTCGCCGGCGATGCCGCGGTCGCCGCTCGTCGTGATCTCGACGATCTCGGCCTCGCCGCCGAGCGCCGCGGCGACGGCGTGGGCCTGCACGAGCGCCAGGGCGCTGCCGCGGGTGCCGAGCCTCACTGGCCGGCGCGCCGGCGCAGGGGGCGCACGTCGGCGGCGGTGTCCTGCTCGGCCGGGGCGGCCGCGTCGGCGGAGCTCTCCTGCAGGCCGAACAGCTCGCGGGCGAGCTGCACGCGGCCGTGGCCGCCGTCGCGGTCCAGCGACTTCAGGCGGATGGTCGGCTCGTGCAGCACGCGCTGCATCAGCGAGCGCGCCAGCGCCTCGATGCGAGCGCGGTCGCGCGGCGACGCGCTCTCCCAGCGGCCGCTGTTCTCCTCCAGGACCTGCTCGACGATCGCGTCGCCGTGGGCGCGCAGCGCTGAGATCGTCGGCATAACGTCGAGCTGGCCCATCCAGCGGGCGAAACGCTGGATCTCGTCCTCGACGACCTCCTCGGCCTGATCGCGCTCGCTCTCGCGCACCTGGCGGTTGCGCGCGACGACGGACTGCAGGTCGTCGATGTCGTAGAGCGTCACGCCGTCGAGCTCGCCGCAGGCCGGGTCGATGTCGCGCGGCACCGCGATGTCGATCAGCAGCAGCGGCGCGCCGTCGCGCTCGCGCATGACCAGCGCCAGCTCGTCGACGCCGATGATCGGGTGCGGCGACGAGGTCGAGGCGACGACGATGTCGGCCTCGATCAGGCGCTCGGGCAGATCGTGCAGCGAGGAGACCGAGCCGCCGAAGCGCTCGGCGATCGAGCGCGCCCGGTCGGCGTGGCGGTTGGCGACGAAGATCGTGCGGACGCCCTGCTCGGCCAGCGCGCGGGCGGTCAGCTCAGAGGTCTCGCCCGCGCCGATGATCACGACGTCGCGGGACGCCAGCTCGGGGCCCATCACGTCACGCGCGAGGCCGACGGCGACGCTCGAGACGCTCGCCCGGCCCTCGCCGATCGTCGTCTCGGAGCGCACGCGCTTGCCGGTCTGCAGCGCGGCGCTGAAGAGGCGGTTGGTCAGCGGGCCGGTGGTCCCGGCCTCCAGCGCGGCCTCGTAGGCGCGCTTGGCCTGGCCCTGGACCTCGGCCTCGCCGACGATCATCGACTCGAGGCCGCTGACGACGCGGTAGAGCTGGCGCGCGGCGTCGCAGTTGCGCGGCGCGTAGAGCGCGTCGGCCAGCTCGGTCGTGCGGGTGCCGGCGCGCTGCGACAGGCGGGCCAGCAGCTCGTTCTCGGCGCCGACCGGGTCGCCCACGAGGTAGATCTCGGTGCGGTTGCAGGTCGAGATCGCGACGGCCTCGCGGATGTGCTCGCTCGCGACGAGCTCCTGGCAGAGGACCTGGGCCTCGTTGGTCGTCAGCGCCAGGCGCTCGCGAACCGCGACCGGTGCGGTCTTGTGGGAGATGCCCAAGCAGAGGAGCTCGCTCATGCGTGCGTCGCCTCCTCCTCGGCGACCGCGGGCGCGCGGTCCTCGTCGGCCAGGCGGTTGAGCTCGACCACGTCGCGCTCGACCCGGCCCAACTTGTAGGCCATGATCCCAACGTAGATCACCAGCAGGGCGAGGAACACGAGGTAGGCGGCGGCGACGTAGCCGGCGTTGTCGGGCAGGGCGTTGGACGCGAGGATCATCAGACCTGGAGCTCCGGGGCGGCCGAGCGGCGGCTGCGCAGGCCGTCGTCTCCGGCGAGCTTGCGCTTGAGGGACCGCAGCTGGGCGACGGTGTTCTTATGGGCCATCTCGTACTGCCAGAGCAGCACGTACAGCAGGGCCATCCCCAAGAAGCACACCAGGAACGCGGTGCGCATCGCGCCGGGGAGGTTGCCGGCCGAGTCGAAGGTGCGCGGGTGCACCAGTGAGGTGGCGGCGCGGACGGCGACGAAGTTCAGCGGGACGAACGCGCCCGCGGTGATCGCGAAGACCGAGGCGTAGCGCGCCTGCTTCTCGCGGTCCTCGATCGAGAAGCGCAGCGGCGTGTAGGTCGCGTAGAGCAGGAAGATGATGAGGAAGCTGACGAGCGTCGGCTCGTCCCAGACCCACCAGTGGCCCCACGACGCCTTGGCCCAGATCGCGCCGGTCAGCAGCACGCCGACGCCGAGGATCACCGAGACGTGGATCGCGACGTAGGCGCGCAGGTCCCACTTGGCCTCGTTGGTGCGCAGGTGCATGACCGCGCAGATCCCGCCGAAGACGAACCCGCACAGCGCGACGATCGCCATCGGCACGTGCAGGTAGAAGATCTTCTGCATGAAGCCCTGGTCGGCGTCCATCGGCGCGACGAACGCGGCCAGGGAGAAGCCGGTGATCAGAGTCACCACGGTCGCTGCGGACAGGCTGCGGAGGCGTGAGCCGTGCATCGAAAGCTCCAGGGCTGCTGCGGCCCGCTCAGTCCTCGAGGAGGAAGTCGAAGACGGCGTAGGCGAGAAGGCCGAAGACCAGATCATAGAGGCCGAGGATCGCCAGCCAGCGCCCGGGGAGCGCCCCGGCGCCCGCCGCGGCGAAGGTGGGCGCCAGCGCCTTCGCCGTGCCGATCACCACGGGCAGCAGCAGCGGCAGCGCGATCAGGGGCACGATCAGGTCGCGGGCGCGGGTCTGGATGGCCAGCGCGCCCACCAGCGTGCCGACCACCGCGATGCCGACGTCGGCCAGCAGCAGCACGACCACGGTCTGCCCCAGGGCCGCGCCGGTGAGGCTCGGCTCGAGCAGCATCAGGCCGAACGCGGGCACCGCGACGAGCTCGAGGACGACCAGGAACGCGCCGAGCGCCAGCGCCTTGGCGACGAGCATCGCGGTCCGGTCGACGGGCGCCAGGAGGAAGCCGTCGAAGCCGCCCTCCTCGTGGTCGGCGACGAACAGGCGGTTGATCCCGAGGATCGAGCTGAACAGCAGCGTCACGGTGAGGACGCCGGCGGCGAGGGCGCCCTCCACGGAGTTGGCCTGGAGCGAGAAGTGGAACACGATCAGGGTGGTGATGCTGAACAGCGCCATCGCCGGGATGACCTGCGGTGTGCGCAGCTCTAGTCGTAGCTCCTTGCGCAGCAGGGCTGAGACCGCGCGCCGCATCATCGATACAACGCGCCGATCGCGTCGCGGTCGACGGCCGCCGCCGGCGCCAGCAGCTCGGTGCGCCCGGCGCGCAGCCCGAGCGCGAGGTCGGCGCCGAGCAGCCCGCCGACCGGGTCGTGGCTGGTGACCACCCGCGTCCGGCCCGACGAGGCGCCGATCAACGGGTCGACGAGCTCGGCCGCGTGCGGGTCGAGGTTGGCGGTGGGCTCGTCGAGCAGCAGCAGCTCGGGGTCGTGCAGGACGG
The DNA here is from genome assembly GCA_025964055.1 of Conexibacter sp. Taxonomy (GTDB): domain Bacteria; phylum Actinomycetota; class Thermoleophilia; order Solirubrobacterales; family Solirubrobacteraceae; genus Baekduia. Next base: position 3,841 of record JAOPZP010000243.1, on the reverse strand, counting down.
CGCGGGCCACCGCGGCGCGCTGGACCATCCCGCGCGAGTAGGTGTGGACCGGGTCGTCGGCGCGGGCGCGCAGCCCCACGGCGTCCAGCAGCGCCTCGACGCGCTCGTGCGGCGCGCCGTGCAGCCGGGCGTGGAAGCGCAGGTTCTCGCGCGCGGTCAGGTCGCGGTACAGCAGCGACGCGTGGCCGAGGAAGCCGACGCGCCCGCGCACGGCCCAGCCCTCGCCGGGCAAGGCGTGGCCGAGGATCCGCGTGCTGCCGGCGTGCGGGCGCAGGAGCGTGGCGAGCACGCGCAGCAGCGTCGTCTTGCCCGCGCCGTTGGGGCCGAAGACGACGAGCGTCTGGCCGGCGGGCAGCGTCAGCGAGACGTCGGAGAGGGCCTCGCGGTCGCCGTAGCGCCGGGTCAGGCCCTCCAGCTCGACGGCTGCGTCCGCCGCGGTCGCCGTTCCCGCGTTCACCGTCGACCCGCTCAATGGCTGCGTCCGCCGTCCTCACGCTGCAGCGTGCGCACGGCGTGCACCAGCACCGGCGCGACGACGGGGAAGAGCTCGGCGACGGCCTTCGGGCTGCCCGGGAAGTTGATGATCAGCGTGCGGTGCGCGATGCCCGAGACGCCGCGCGACAGCATGCCCATCGGGGTGTGCCGGGCCGACTCGGCGCGCAGGGCCTCGGCGATGCCGGGCGCGTCGCGGTCGATCACCGCGCGGGTGGCCTCGGGCGTGAGGTCGTCGGGCGTGAGCCCGGTGCCGCCCGTGGTCAAGACGAGCGCGAAGCCGTCGTCGACGTAGTGGTGCAGCCGGTCCTCGATCAGGGCGACGTCGTCGGGGACGACCTCCATCGCCGCGATGTCGGCGCCGGCCTCCTCGGCGAGGTGCGCGAGCAGCGGACCGGACGCGTCCTCGCTCGCGCGCCGGGACACCGACGTGGAAACGGTCAGGACGCAGGTGCGCACGCGACGGAGAGTAGGCCCCGGCGGGCCGTCAGCGCCGCCCGGTGCCCGCGTCCTACGCCGCCGCCGGCGCGTGCTCGCGCTGCGCGGCGGCGATGATCTCCAGCAGCCGGGCCTCGTCCCCGGCGCGGATGAGCGCGATCGGGTCCGGGTCGCCGTTGACGATGGACTCGAAGAACTCCTTGCGGTCCTGGTAGGTCGGCAGCGTGCCCTTCGCCCAGCCGCGCACGTCGTTGAGCATGACCGCCAGGCGCGCGTAGTCCTCGCCGAACTGGGCGCTGATCTCGCGCTTCATGCGCTTGGCCAGCGCGGGCGAGGCGCCCGCCGTCGAGATCGCGATCGCCAGCGGGCCGGTGCGCACGCTCGCCGGCAGGATGAAGTTGCACAGCGGCGGGACGTCGACGATGTTGACGAGCATCGCCCGGCGCTCGGCGTCCTCGTAGATCGCGATGTTGGTGTCGGTGCTGTCGGTGCACGCGATGACCATGAAGACGCCCTCGAGGTCCTCCGGCCCAGCGTAGCTGCGCCGCTCCCAGCGGATCGAGCCCTCGGCGGCCAGCGCCTCGAGCTCGGGGCCGACCTCGGGAGAGATGACCGTGACGTCGCCGTCGCAGGCGAGCAGCCCCTCGGCCTTCTCGAGGCCGAGCGCCCCGCCGCCGATGACCAGGCAGCGCCGGCCACGCAGCTTCAGGCAGGCGATGTAGAACGGCGTGTCCAGCATGTCGCGCACGCAGGTCTGGTCACAGACCCCGCGCTTGAACTGGCACACGCACTCCTTTCCCTCATAGGCGGCGGCAGGCATCCCATCAGGGTAGACGGCCGTACCGTGTGTCAGGGATCACCGTGACCCACACCTACTTCACCGACGACTCGCTGCTGCGCCGCGTCCACCGCGAGAAGGCCGTCGCGCTCTCGGGACCGCGCGCGCTGCTGATGATGGCCGCCCATCCCGTGGCCTTCGAGGGCTTCTTCATGGCGACCGGATCGCTCGACGATCCCTACCAGCGCCTGCGGCGCACCGCGCAGGTCATGGACACGATCGCGTGGGGATCGAAGGCCGACGCCGACCGCATGACCCGGCGCGTGCGCGCCATGCACGCGCGCGCTCGCGGCACCCTTCCCCGCGCCGCCGGCCGCTTCCCAGCCGGCACGCCGTGGGCGGCCGACGACCCCGAGCTGCTGCTGTGGATCGTGGCCTGCTTGGTCGACTCGGCGGTGCTCGTGCACGAGCGCTACGTCGAGCGCCTCACCGAGGCCGAGCGCGACGCCTACTGGGCCGACTACCGCGTGGTCGGCCGGCTCTTCGGCCTGCGCGACGCCGACATGCCGGCGAGCTGGGCCGAGTTCAAGGCCTACATGTCGGACATGCTGGCGTCGGGCGACCTCGTCGTGACGCCGACCGCCCGCGAGGTCGGCATCGACGTCGTGCTGCGCCCGCCGCTGCCGCTGCGAGTGCGCCCGCTCGTGGAGTTGGCCAACTTCATCACGGTCGGCCTGCTGCCCGCGGGCATCCGCCGCGGCTACGGGTTCTCGTGGGACCCGGCGCGCGCGCTGGCGGTGCGCGGCGGCTCGGAGTACGTCCGGCGCGTGCTCGTGCCCCTGCTGCCGGGACGGATGCGCTACGTGCCCTCGACGGCGGGCCGCTCGGCCGCGGCCTGAACACCGGGCGCCCACTGCATCAGCAGGAGCGCCCGCGTGCCGGCGCGTGCCTCGTAGATGTGCGGCTCGTCGGCCGCGAACGTCGCGTAGTCGCCGCCGGCCAGCCCGACCTCGCGGCCCAGCGGCCCGACCCGCAGGCCGCCGCGGGTGATGAAGACGTGCTCGCGCGTGCCCGGCCCGTGGCCGCCGGCGTTGCGCGTCGAGCGCTTGGGCCACTGCGCCTCGTAGACCTCCACGGTGCCGCCGGGCGTGAACCGGGCGATGAGGCGCAGGTCGTTGGCCGTGCCGGGGATGTCGGTCCCCTCGTCGTTGCGCACGACGGTCACCGGCTCGGGGTCGGCGGCGGTGATGAGGTCGCCCATCGGGACCTGCAGCGCGGCGGCCAGCGCCGAGAGCGTCTCGAGCGTCGGGTTGCCGCGGCCGCCCTCCAGCGCCGAGAGCGTGGCCTTGGCGACGTCCGAGGCGCGGGCGAGGTCCGACAGCGATCGGCCGTCCAGGGTCCGCAGGCGGCGCAGGTTGGTCCCGACGACCTTGACAATTTCGTTCGGCATAGCGAACGTGCATGCTAATGCAACGAACGACGTATGTGGACGGCGCCCGCCGCGCGTGGCCGCTGGCGGTGGCCGTCGGGGGCTTCGGGCTGACCTACGGCGTGCTGGCCCGCCAAGCCGGCTTCAGCGAGCTGCAGACGATCGTCTTCTCGCTCGTCACGTTCGCCGGGTCGGCGCAGTTCGCCGCGGTCTCGATCGTCGGCGACGGCGGCACCGCGGCGGCGGCCGTCGCGGCGGCGCTGCTGCTCAACGCGCGCTACCTGCCGATCGGGCTGTCGATCGCGCCGTGGCTGACCGGCCGGCCGCTGGCGCGCGCCGCCCAGGGTCAGGTCACCGTCGACGAGTCCTGGGCCGTGAGCCACCTCGGCGGCGGCCGCTACGACCCTCGGCTGCTCGTGGGCGCCGGGGTCTCGATCTACGTCGCGTGGGTGGTGTGCTCGACCGTCGGCGTCCTGGCCGGCTCGCTCCTGGGCAACCCCGAGACCCTCGGGCTCGACGCGGCGTTCCCGGCGCTCTTCCTGGCGCTGCTGGCCGGGCAGGTGCGCGAGCGGCGGTTGCTGCTCGCCGCGCTGGCGGGCGGCGCGGTCGCGCTCGCGATGGTGCCGTTCGTGCCGCCCGGCGTGCCGATCGTCGCCGCGTCGGTCGTGTGCCTTGCGGGCCTGCGGACGCCGCGCGAGCCCGAG
>JAOPZP010000231.1 GCA_025964055.1 Conexibacter sp. | reverse complement strand
CTCTGCTCTCCGGTGCTGAGGGTGGGCGTCGCGGTCAGGAGCCCGGCGCGCGGCCCGGGTCGGCGGGGGCGTCGAGCTCGCCGGCCGCGACGCGGCGCAGCTGGTCGACCGAGCGCTCCAGGTACGGGAGCGCCCACGGGCGCGCCCGCTCCAGGCGGATGCGCTCGTACATCCAGCGCAGCTTCTCCTCGGACTTCTCGGCGGTGCACTCGCCGCGCACCGCCCACGTGCTGACGAGGTCGCCGTTGGTCTCCAGGAACGAGATCGAGTCGGCGGCCTGCATGAGGTCGCCCTCGGGCGAGCCGCCGAACTCGTGCTCGCGGATCGGCTGCTGGACGCCCTCCACGAAGGCCTCCGGCGCGCCGTGGTCGCGCAGCCAGGCCGAGACGACCTCGGCCGAGCGATGCGTGTGCGCGGTGTTGTAGGCGACGTCGTCCCAGGCCATGTTGGCCTTGTCGAGGACGGGGCCGCCCGGCACCGAGCGCTCGAGGTCGTGCATCAGCGCCGCGAGGAGGAGGTGCTCGGGCGCGTCGGGCGCCAGCACGAGCATCCAGTCGGCCGCGCGCGTGAGGTGGATCCGGTCGTAGTAGGGCTCCAGCCAGCCGAACGCCGCCTCGCGCAGGCGCAGGAGCTCGGGGCTGAAGGTCCGGCCCGCGGGCAGCGCGCGCCAGCCCGGCTCGACGTCGCTCAGGGCGCTCATCGCATGGCCTCCACGACGACGTCGCCGTCGACCAGCACCGGCTCGTCGTCGAGGTAGACGCTGCAGCCGCGCATCGGGACGTCCAGATGGCAGGCCGTCTCGTTGCTCCCGCCGAGCTCACCGTTGGGGCCGGTGGAGAAGAGGACGTTGCCGTAGAAGGAGCGGACCTCCATCTGGATGCTGCGGCGATCGGTCGCCAGCCCCGACCAGCGCGCCTCCTTCATGAGGCCCCAGCCGATGTGGGAGATCCCGTAGGCGTCGGGATCGTCGAAGCTCTCCATGTAGTCGTTGAAGAGCGCGGCCTCGACGCCGCCGCGGATGTCGACGATGCGGCCGTGCTCGACGGTCAGCTCGATGGGCTCGCGCGCGTAGTCCTTGAACGGCAGCAGGATGTCGCCCGGCGCGATCACGACCTTGCCGTCGACGCCGTCGTCGGCGCCGCCGGTGAACACGAAGCCCGACGGCCAGTGGTCCCAGCGCCCGGGCGTGTCGGTGTACCCGTACTGCGTCATCACCGGGTAGGCGCCCAGCTTGTAGGTGATGTCGGTGCCCGCCGGGTTGGTGAACCGCAGCTGCTGCGCGGCCGACAGGATCTCCTGGCCGGCTTCGACGCGCCGGCGCAGGTCCGCCGTGGGGAACATCCGCGCGAGGTTGTCGACGGGCTCCATGCAGAGCAGGATCCGCGTGCCCGACTCCTGGATCTCGCGCTGCTCGGCCGAGAAGAGCAGGAAGATCGTGTCGACCATGAGGTCGGCCTGCTTGAGCGCCTCGATCGCCGGGCGGTTGCCGGCCAGCGGCGTGCTGCCGACCGTCCAGGTCCCGACCTCGCCGCCGGCCGACGACGACACGTCGGCCACGCGCACGTGGAACGTGGTGGCGCCGAGCCGTCCGGCGGCGACCAGGAACGCGGACGCGTAGTCCATGCGCTCCTCGCCCTGGGACAGGACGGCGACCGTCTCCCCCTCGTGGACCCCACACAACTGCAACTCGCGCACGCACAAGTCGACGAGGCTCGCTGAGACGTTCACGGCGGCTCTTTCCTCTCCGAGGGCAGTCGCCCCGTTGACGGACTCCTGCATCCCAGTATACAGTATGCGTGTGTGCGGGAGACCTCACGGCACAGGGTCGGCCGAGGGGAGAGAGGCAGTACCCCGGGCGCCGCTGGTGGCCGGATCGTCCGTTTCTGTGAGGAGGCTTCATGCCGTTCATCAAAGAGCAGCTGACCACCAACAACCTGTTGTTGTCGCTGCTGTATTCGGTCGGCGCGGTCAGCGTCGTCCTGGTCATCCTGGCCCTCGGGTTCATCGACGTGGGGCTGGTGCGCCGCAAGAACACGCTGGACACCTGGGTCCAGAAGCTCGTCTCGTCGCTGATCGCCGGCGGTGGAACGCTCGTGGCCGGCTACGGGATCTGGAATTGGCAGTTCAACCAGGCCTTCGGCGTCCCCCACCCCCTGCGGCAGGCGCTCAAGGACTGGTGGATCGGCGGGCAGTTCCAGACGCACTTCGCCGGTCAGATCGACCCGAAGATCCTGCCCGAGGCCGACGTCCTGCAGATCTTCCTGGTGTTCTTCGTGGCGTTCTCCATGGGCACCCTGGCGATGATCCACACCGGCGCCATGGAGCGCATGAAGCCCGCGCCGCTGTACACCATGGCCGCGATCATCGGGCTCGTGCTGTCGCCGCTGGTCGCGTACTTCTGTTGGGGTCCCGTCGGCCCGTTGACCAACCACGGCACCCACGACTTCGACGGGATCGTCCCGCTGTACATCTTCGCCGGGACGTGGGTCGCGGTCCTCAGCTGGCGGCTCAAGCCGCGCCTGGGCGCCTTCGATCCCCATCCCAGCGGCTCGTCACCGGCCGCGCAGAACGTCGGGCTCGTCGCGGCCGGCGTGCTGATCATCATGTTCGCGCTGCCGTTCATCGCGCTGTCGTCGGGCTTCATCATCCCCGAGCAGGGCTTCTACGGCATCTCGTTCACCGAGTCGGGCTTCGGCATCGTGTTGACGAACATCTTCGCCGCCTTCATCGGCGGCGGCATCGGCGGCGCGATCATCGCCTACCGCCGGCGTGAGCCCCTCTGGGCGCTGCTCGGCCCGCTCTCGGGCGCGGTCATCTGCGGCACGCTGTTCGACGTCGGCAAGCCGTGGCAGGTCCTGATCCTGTCGCTGTTCGGCCCGCTGGTCGCCCTGGGCACCGCCGCGCTGCTGCGCCGGATGCGCATCGACGAGCCGAAGGTCGTCCCGCTCGCCCTCGGCCCGGGAGTCGTCGGCGCGATCGCCACCGGCTTCATCGCCTGGGGCACGAAGACCGGCGGCTACCCCGGCCTGGAGGGCGCCTACGCCCTCGGGCACGCGGAGATCACGCCGTGGATGCAGCTGGCCGGCGTCGCCGTCGACATGGCGATCGCGGGCATCCCCTGCCTCCTGATCTGCCTGTTCTTCGAGCGGACGAGCGGGCTGCGCGTCACCGAGGCGCAGGAGCTCGCCGGGCTCGACGCCACGTTCTGGGGCGTCGACAACTACGGCGGCGACGGCACCGACAACGCCGTCGGCGTGCGGCCCGACGAGGCCGACGTGCTGGCCCGGGAGCCGGTGACGCCCGGGGCGACGGCCACGTTGCCGCCCACCTACTGAGACCGGGTCGCGGCGGCGGGCCCTCATCCGCCGCCTCCGCCCGGGACCGGGCAACGAGCAAGGGCCCCGCCGAAAGGCGGGGCCCTTGTTGCGTCCGGGGCCGCGCGGCCCGCGAGGATGGGCCTCGCGGCCGCGGGCCGCTAGGCCGCGGACGTCTTGCCGGCGTGGCCGGCCAGCAGCGCGCCGGCGCCGGGGATGGCGCGGGGCAGCTGGAGCGCGTCGAGCAGCTCGGCCGTCGTGGCGGTCGCCGCGGAGATGACCGGGAGGCCAAGGGCCTGCTCGAGGTCGTCGAGCACGGCGAGCGACGGCATCTGCACGCAGGCCGAGGCGACGAGGACGTCGACGCCGTCGAGGTCGAGCGTGCGCGCGTGGCCGAGCAGGCCCTGGGGGTCCAGCTCCGCGACGTCGCGGTTGTTGGGGACCGAGAGGCTGACCGACGCGGCGATGTCGAAGCCGTAGTCGGCGAGGTAGTCGCCCACCAGCTCGGTCAGGGCCGGCATGTACGGCGTCATGATCGCGATGCGCTGGGCGCCCAGGCCCTGCAGCGTGCGCACCAGGGCGCCCGCGCTGCTGATGACCGGCGCGCCGGCGCCGTTGTCGGCGGCCACCTGCGCGAGGTGCTCCTCGATCTGCTCGTGGGCCCGCTTGCCGCTGGCCATCAGCGCGACCAGGCACGCGTAGACCAGCACGTCGACGTGGGCGTCCGACAGCTCGCGCGCGCAGCGGTCGCTGTCGGCGACCATGCGGTCCAGCGACTCGGCGTCCACGTTGTGGAGCACGGCCCGGCTCGAGTGGAACGTCGGGTGCGGATCGAGCGCCGCCCGGGCGAGCATGGCGGGGATCTCGGTCTCGATCGTCGTGTTGGAGCTGGGCACGATCAGGCCCACCCGCTGTGGTCTGCGCATGTTGGGGTCCTTCGTCGGGGAAAGGCGGCGCGCCCTGGCGCGCCACGACGTGTGGGGTGCGGCGTGCCTCAGCGGCGGGCCGAGCGGCCCGCCAGGTAGCCGAGGACGACCGCGAGCAGCGTGATCAGCGCGCTGAGGACCTCGGGGCGCTGCCACGGGGGCCCGGCGGGCGCGGCGAGCGGCGGGGCCGCCGGCGCGGCG
>JAOPZP010000202.1 GCA_025964055.1 Conexibacter sp. | reverse complement strand
GGATGGCTCATCGGCCATGGACCTAGGCCGGTGCCCCGCGGCGCAAGCGGCTGGTGGCCGTCGCGCCGGGGCCTATTCCAAGTTCATGGCCATCGCCTGCCCGCATCTCGTCCAGGTCCGCCCCGTCGCGCCGCGCACCCCGCAGGGCTGTGAGGAGTGCCTCCGGCTCGGCACGCCGTGGGTGCACCTGCGGCTGTGCCTGGCGTGCGGGCACGTCGGCTGCTGCGACTCGTCGCCGATGCGCCACGCCCGCGCCCACGCGTTCGGCATCGAGCACGCGATCGTGCGCTCGTTCCAGCCGGGCGAGGACTGGCGCTGGTGCTACTTCGACGAGATGTACGTGTAGCTCGCGGCGCGGCGCGTCACGCCCACCGGCTGAGGTGCTCGTGGATCAGGCGCACGGCCATCGAGCCCTCGCCGACGGCCGAGGCCACGCGCTTGACCGAGCCGCTGCGCACGTCGCCGACGGCCAGCACGCCGGGGAGGTTGGTCTCCAGCAGCAGGGCGCGCCCGTCCTGGCCCTGCCCCACGCCGGTGCACACGAAGCCGTGCTCGTCGAGCTCGACGAGCCCCGACAGCCACTCGGTGTGCGGCTCGGCGCCGATGAACACGAAGAGCGCCTCGCAGTCCAGGCGGCGGCGGTCGTGGCTGTGGAGGTCCTCCACGACGATCGCCTCCAGCCGGCGGTCGCCGACCAGCTCGCGCACCTCGGCGTGGCGGAGGACCTCGACGTTTGGCGCGCGCTCGATGCGGTCGACCAGGTAGCGCGACATGTCGCGGCCGAGGTCGTCGTGGCGGATGATCAGCCGCACCCGGGCCGCGGTGCGGGAGAGGAAGAGCGTCGCCTGGCCGGCGGAGTTGCCGCCGCCGACGACCGCCACGGGCTGGTCGACGCAGAGCTGCGCCTCCATGGTCGTCGCCGCGTAGTAGACGCCGTTGCCCTCGAGCTCCTCCAGGCGCGCCACGGGCAGCCGGCGGTACCGGGCGCCGGTGGCGATGATCAGCGAGCGCGTCCGCAGCTCCTCCCCGCCGCCGAGCCGGACCACGTACTCCCCGCCCGCGCGCGCGAGCCCGACCGCCTCGCTCGGCACGGAGATCCGCGCGCCGAACTTGCCCGCCTGGATCGTCGCTCGCTCGGCGAGCTCGGCGCCGGAGATCCCGGCCGGGAAGCCCAGGTAGTTCTCGATCCGCGACGACGTCCCGGCCTGGCCGCCGGTGGCCACGGCGTCCAGCGCGACGGTGTCCAGGCCCTCGGAGGCGCCGTAGACGGCGGCGGCGAGCCCGGCCGGCCCGGCGCCGACGACGACGAGGTCGCAGAGCGCCTCGCCGATCCCGTCGGAGCCCAGCCCGATCGCCTCGGCCAGCTGCTCGGGGCTGGGGTTGCGCAGCACCTGGCCGTGCCAGATCACGACCGGCGTCTGGTCGGGCACGACGCCCATCGACTGCAGGAGCTGCTCGGCGTCGTCGTCGTCCTCGAGGTCGATCCAGCGGTGCGGGATTCGGTTGCGCACGCACAGCTCCCGCAGGTGGCGCGCCTCGGGCGAGTAGCGCGACCCGACGATGCGCAGGCCGGCCCCGAGGCCGATGAGGATCTCGCGCCGCATCAGGTAGGCGCGCAGGACCAGATCGCCGATGCCGGGATCCTGGGTCGCCAGCGCGCGCACCTGCTCGACGGGCACCTGCAGCACCTCGCCGTCCTGGCGCATGACGGCGGTGAAGAACGCGGCCTGGCCGGTCAGCAGGCTCAGCTCGCCGAGGAAGCGCCCCGGCCCGTGGACGGCGATCAGCCGGTTCTCGCCGCCGTAGTCGGCGACGATCGCGACCGTGCCCTCGAGCACCACGAAGAAGTCGTAGCGCTCGTCGCCCTCGCGGAACAGGATCTCGCCGGCGTGCGTGCGCCGCCGCTGCCCGTACCGGGAGAGGGTCGCGATCTGGTCCTCGGTCAGCCGCGGGTAGGCGCCGTCGTGGTCGGGCGTCTCGACGATCGCCTGCTGCTGGGTGGCCTGGGTGGACATACGCACCAGCCGGTAGCTCGCCCGGCGCGCCGCGCAAGGCCCGCTCACTGCCGCTGGGCGCACCGCCCCGGGTCGCCGAGCAGGCCGCGCAGCGAGAGGCGCGCCCGCAGGACCACGACGCCGGGCCGCGCGGCCGCGACGTGCGTCCAGCCGTCGTGGCCGCCGGTGACGCAGGCCGCCCCGGCGGCGACGCGCCAGTACGGGCTCCAGTGCACGCGCAGGACCAGCGCGCCGGATCGCTGCACGCGCAGCCGGACGCCGGTCGTGTCCATCCGGACCAGCTCGCCCGGGCCGGTGACCAGCGGCGTCGGGGCCACGACCCGGTACAGGCGCCACTCGGCCGAGCGCCAGACCGGCTTCAGGTAGGGGAGCCCCGCGGCGACGAGCCGCGCCTCCCGCGCGCCGGCCGGGTCCATCGGCGCCGACGGCAGCGCGACGAAGTGCACGCTGTTGCGCAGCAGCCAGGCGCGGTAGCGGGCCGCGGTGAGCGGCTGGTCGCCGTAGAACACCGGGTTGAGCCGGCGGTCCAGCTGGCGCTCCCAGCCGCGGGCCAGCGGGACCGTCCGGGCCAGGAACGCGCTCTCCCAGTGGTTGCGGGTGAACGGCACCTCGACGCGGCCGCGCGCCGCGCCGTCCCGGCGCAGCTCCGTGGTGAGCTCGCGGTAGTACGCGCGCGATGCCGTCGGGTCGTCGACGCCCTTGCTGGCCTCCTTGAGCACCTCGCTCCACTGCCAGACCGCCCCGCCGGCCAGCAGGACCAGGAACAGCACGCGGGCCCGGCGGCCGGGGCGCGGGCCGGCGGCGATCAGCAGCGGGACCAGGAACGCCGTGCCCAGGCGCGTCACGTTGCCGCCCAGCGGCGAGGCGACGACGAACGACCCGGTCGCCGCCGTCGCGTAGAGGGCCGCGCCCAGGCGCAGGCCGCGGTGCGCCGGTGCGAGCACGGCGGCCGCGCCCACCGAGAGCGCCACGAGCGCGAGCAGCGCCGTCGTCGAGAACGGCTCGGTGCCGCCCTCGGGGAACGCGAGCGCCAGGCCGCCGACGGTCGCGAGCGCCGCGGCGGCTACCGCCAGGGCGCCCGGCCGGCGCTCGGTCAGGAACAGCACGGTCGCCCCGAGCGCCAGGAAGACGCCGGCCACCGGGCTCGTCGGCGCGCACGCCAGCGCCAGCGCGATCGCCAGCCGGCGATGGCCGCAGACGAGGGCGGCGATGGCGCCGAGGCCGACCGTCACGCCCAGCGCGTAGGTGAGGCGCCCGACCAGCAGGTCGCCGACGCAGCACACCGCGAACGCGCCGCAGGCCAGCCGCACGCGCTGGGCGCCGAGGCGGCGCAGGATGAGCTCGAAGAGCGCGGCCGAGCCGGTCGCGGCGAGCAGCCCGGTCAGCCGCAGCCCGAGCACCGACGCGACCGGCGGGAACACCAGCGAGTAGCCGGGCATGTGGTGCCCGCCGTACCAGGCGTTGTCCCACACGACGAAGCCGTGGTGGCCGAACAGCCAGGTCCGGTAGACCTGGGCGGCCAGGTCGGGCGTCAGCGGCGCGGCCGCGACCCAGCACGCCGCCAGCCCCAGGGCCAGCGCCCAGGAGCGCGGCGGTGACCGGACCGCCAGAGCGCCCGCCGAGGTGACCGCCATCCCTGGTTGATAGCCCCTGGCGCCTGAAGCCGGCCTGAACGGTCCGTTGCTGTACAGACGCCATTCAGGGCTGGTGGGGTAGACCGTGGGCATGGTGAGGCACTCACCACGGGTGCGCATGGTCGCGCCGGCGTCGATCGTGCTCGCCTCGCTGGCCGTGGCGGCCCTGTCGCTGCTGCTCGGAACGTCGGTGCGTGCCGACCCGGAGGGCTGGCTGGGCTGGGGACGCGCGCTCGCCCTGGGCGACGGCGCATTCACCACGCTCGACTACCCGTCGTGGAAGCCGCTGCCCGTCCTGCTGACCGTGCCGCTGGCCTTCTGCGGCGCGCTCGCGCCGGCGCTCTGGCTGGTCGTCGCACGCGGGGCCGGGATCCTCGCGTTCGCGCTCGTCTTCGACCTCGGCCGCCGCCGCGCCGGCGTGCCGGCCGGCGTCGTGGCCGCCGGCTCGCTCGCGCTGATCCCGTCGTGGTGGCCGACCCTGGCCGGCGGCGGGATCGAGCCGCTGCTGGTCGCCCTCGGCTGCCTGGCGATCGACCGCCACGAGCGCGGACGGCACGGGCAGGCGATCCTGCTGCTGTGCGCGATGGCGCTGGGACGGGAGGAGGCGCTGCCGCTCGTCGTCGTCTACGGCCTCTGGGTCGCGCGCCGCGACCAGCGCCTGGCGATCCTGGCCCTGCTCGGCGCCGCCGGCGTGCTCGCGCTGTGGCTCGGCGGCGACTGGCTGGGCTCGGGCGACCCGCTGCACGG
>JAOPZP010000147.1 GCA_025964055.1 Conexibacter sp. | reverse complement strand
CGTTGCGCGCCGTGCGGGTGATCGCGTCGACGTCGTCGTCGATCGCGATCGCCGCCGCGCCGAGCCGCGCACACTCCACGGCGACCGAGCCGCTCCCGCACCCGACGTCCCAGACCAGGTCGCCCGTGCGCGGCCCGAGATGCGCCAGCGCCACTGCGCGGACCTCTCGCTTGGTGATCATCCCGGCGCGGTGGTCGAAGGCGTCCTCGGGCAGCGCCCACGACGTCGGGGCCTGCTCGGGCGCGGCCGCCGGGCGCAGCGCGAGCAGCACGTTGGGCTCGGCGAACGGCGTGGCCGCCAGCTCCTCCGGGGTCCCGGACACCACGCGCTCGTCGGCCTCCCCCAGGCGCTCGGCGACCACGAGCGTGCGCTCGGTCCCGTCGCGCAGCCGCGCCGCGAACCAGGCCGGCGGCGCGTCGGGGCCGGTGAGGATCGCGACCTTCGGGTGCCGCAGCGCGGTGTGCAGCGCGGCGCGCGGATCGCGCCCGTGGGCGGAGACGAGGAGCGCGTCGTCCCAGGGCAGCCCCAGCCGCGCGAAGGCGACGGCCACCGACGACGGCGCCGGGTGCACGGCCAGCCGGCGGGCCGCGACGCTGCGTCGCAGCGCGCGCACGATGCCGAAGAGCCCGGGGTCTCCGGAGGCGAGCACCACCGCCGGGCCGTCATGCGCCGCCACCTGTCCGAGCGCCGCATCGACGCCCGCGCCGAGACGCAACGTCCGCGCTCCCGCCGGTGCCAGCGCCGCCAGCTGCCGCGTTCCGCCGGCCACCAGCGAGGCGCCGGCCAGCAGCTCCTCGGTGCCGGCCGGCACCCGGCCGCCGTGGACGCCGAGCACCGCGATGTCGCCGCTCATCCGACCAAGTCCTCCACCTTGAGGCGCTCGCGGGCGCCCGGCGACGCGCCGGCGAGCCGCGCGCCCTCGAAGTCGACGATCGCGCAGTCCACCAGCAGCGCGCCCTTGACGTACGTCGCGAGGTTGCCGGCGACCTTCGCGCACAGCAGGTCGCTGGCGGCCAGCAGCCCGGCCGCCTCCCACAGCTCCCAGGCGTGGCGGCCCGTGTTGGACGCGGCCACCGCGGCGACCAGCGCGTCGCCGCCGCCGGCCTCGCGCGTCACCCCGGCGAGGAACAGCGGGTCGACCTTGGAGCGCGTCCAGTGGGTCATCATGATCCCGGCCGCGAGCTTGGCCAGCTTGCCCGCCATCCCGACGAAGACGCAGCGCTCGAACTCGAGCTTGGCGGCGCGCTTGAGCGCGTAGCCGGTGAAGTCGCCGACCTCGACGAAGCAGACCTCGGGCAGCTCGGGCAGGAGCTTGCGTGCGGCCTTCTCCGTGCGGCCGCCCGTGGTCAACACCACCGTCTTGCTCCCCTGGGCGTCCATGACGTCGATGGCCTGCCCGACGCTCGCGCGCCACGCCGCGGTCGAGAACGGCCGGACGATCCCGGTCGTGCCGAGGATGGAGATGCCGCCGAGGATCCCCAGGCGCGGGTTCGACGTCCGGCGGGCCATCTTCTCGCCGCCCGGCACGCTGATCTCGACGGCGACGCCAACGCGGGTCAAGTCCACCACCTCGCCGACCGCCGCCGTGATCTGCGCGCGCGGCCCCTGGTTGATGGCCGGTCCGCCGACCTCCAGCCCGAGCCCCGGCCGGGTCACCGTGCCGACGCCCGCGCCGCCGCGCAGGACGATCCCGGGCTCGGCGACGAGCGTCACGCGCGCGGTCAGGTGCGCGCCGTGCGTGACGTCGGGGTCGTCGCCGGCGTCCTTGACCACGACGGCGATCGCGCCGTCGCCGTCGCGCTCGCAACGCTCGACCGGGAACGCCGGCCGCTGCTCGCCCTTGGGCAGCGGCACCTCGACGCGCGCCGGCGGGTCGCCGTCGCGCAGCAGGAGCGTCGCGGCCTTCGCGGCTGCGGCGCTGCAGGTGCCGGTCGTCCAGCCGTAGCGCAGCTTGCCTGTCGCGACGCGCCGGGCGCTGGCCGGGAGGTTGGGTTCGCGCAGGCCGTCCTCGCCCGGCCGCTCAGCCATCGGGCGCCGCCGCCTTCTTGTAGCGGTCGGGCCGTCCGAGGGGCCGGTAGCGGTGGCCGTAGCCGGGGTCGTAGACGTGCGAGCGACCGGCGCACGGCGACTCCTGCAGCGCCGGGCCGACCAGTACGAGCGCCTGGGTGGTGATCTTGTTGGCCTTGATCGCCGCGGCCAGCTCGCTCAGCGGGCACCGCACGACGAGCTCGTCGGGCCAGCTCGCGCGGTAGACCACGGCGCACGGGGTCTCGGGCGCGTAGCCGCCCTCGAGCAGGTCGGCCTGCAGCTCGCGCGGGCGGCGCACGGAGAGGAAGAGCACCAACGTGGTGCCGTGGCGCGCGAGCTCGACGAGCTGCTCGTTGGCGGGCATCGACGTCCGCGTCGGGCGCCGGGTGTAGATCAGCGTCTGGGAGACGTCGGGGATCGTCAGCTCCTGCCCGAGGGCGGCCGCGGCCGCGCTGACCGACGAGACGCCGGGGACGATCTCGGTGTCGAGGTCGAGCGCGCGGCAGGCCTGCAGCTGCTCGTGCAGCGCGCCGTAGACGGTGGGGTCGCCCGAGTGCACGCGAGCGACATGAAGGCCTTGCTCCGCAGCGCGGGCGTAGATCGCGACGACGTCGTCGTGGGTGCGGTCGTCGGAGGGCACCAGCTCGGCGCCGGGGCGTGCGTGCTCGAGGATCGCGGGATCCACGAGCGACCGAGCCCAGACGACGACATCGGCCTCGCCGATGACCCGCACGGCGCGGACGGTCAGCAGGTCCGGCGCGCCGGGGCCGGCGCCGACGAACGAGACGCGGCCGGTCATCGGGTACTCCACGTGGCGTCGGGCGATGCCGGCGCCGGGGTCGCCCAGCGCGCCCGCACCGGCGCCGCCACGCGCACCAGGTCCGGGCGCACGGACAGCAGCGCCCGCACGATCAGCCCCGTGATGGTCCCTTCGATCACCGCGATGACCGCGTAGGCGCCGAGCGTCGACCAGGCGATCTTCGACAGGTCGATCTGGACCGCGGCGCCCAGCGCGAACTCGCCCACGAAGGTGATCGCCGACAGCTCCACGGCGATCCCCGCCGCGATCCCGCACGCGATCGCCAGGCCCTTCGGCGTGCCGCCGAGGACGCGCCGCAGCGCCACCACGAGCGGGTAGCCGAGGAACGCCGGCACGAGCGCCAGGGTCACGATCGTCAGCCCGAGCGTGCTGATCCCGCCGTCGCCGAGCGTGAGCGCCTGGATGACGGCGACCACCGCGATCGTGATCGCGCCGAGCCACGGGCCGAGGAGGCACACGGCGAGCGCACCGCCCAGCAGGTGGCCCTGCGTGCCGACCGTCACCGGGAACATCGGCGCGTCGCCGACGAGGAAGAAGGCGGCGGCCAGGCCCGCGATCGGCAGGTCGCGCTCGCGCTGCTGCGCCTTGACGCGCCGCAGGCAGACCGCCAGGCCGGCGGTCGCCACGGCGGCGCCGGCGAGCGCCGCCTCGCCCGACACGAAGCCGTCAGGGATGTGCATGCACGGCCTCCTCGGACGGCCAGCCGTCGGCGGTGAGGTCCAGCGCCGCGACCGCGCCGACCACGAAGGTGACCGGCGGCGGCAGCGGCGCGGGTAGCGCGCCGAGGGTGCCCCGCAGCACGCGCTGCTCCGGGCGCGTGGCGGCGCTGATCGCCGCGATCGGCGTCGTCGACGGCAGGCCGCCGGCGATCAGCCGCGCCGCGATCCGCCGGATGCGGCCACGGCCGGTGAGGATCACGAGCGTCCCGCCGAGCCGCGCGAGCAGCTCCCAGTCCGGCGGCGCGCCGTGCGCGGGGTCGTCGTTGCCGTCCACGATCGTGGCGGTGACGCTGAGCCGGCGCAGCATGAGCGGGATGCCGGCGGCGGCGGGCGCGCCGAGCGCGCTGGACACGCCCGGGACGACCGCGACGGCGACGCCCGCCGCCCTCAGCGCTTCGGCCTCCTCGCCCCCGCGCGACGCGACGAACGGGTCGCCGCTCTTGAGGCGCACGACCGCACGGTGGCCGCATCCCAACGCCACCAACAACGCGTTGACCTCTTCCTGCGCGAGCGCGCGCTGCCCGGGCGCGAGGCCGACGCAGCGGCGGTCGGCGTCCGGCGGCGCCAGCGCGACGATCGCGGCGGCCGACGGCCGGTCGTAGACCACCACGTCGGCGGCGGCGAGCGCGGCGCGGGCGGCACCGGTCAAGAGCATGGGGTCGCCGGGGCCGGCGCCGACGAAGGTGACGGTCACGCGTCCGCTCCCGTGCCGCGCAGCGCGACCAGCCACGGCCCGGCCTCGATGGCCGTGTCGCCCGCGACCAGCACGACCGTGCGCATCGTCACGTGGTCGGGATCCAGCGCGCCGAGCGTCGTGCGCTCCAGCCCCTCGCCCGGCCGCGTGACGTCGTGGGCGAGGACGACCGGCGTGGCCGCCGCGCGCGCCTCGCGCAGCAGCTCCACGGCCCGATCGAAGCCCGCCGTCCGGCGCGAGGACCGCGGGTTGTAGAGCGCGAGCGCGATCCCCGAGGCCGCCAACGCGGCGAGCCGGTGCTCGACGCGCGGCCACGGCACGGTGAGGTCGCTGAGCGAGAGGACGGCGAAGTCGTCGCTCAGGGGCGCGCCCGCGAGCGCCGCGGCGGCCTGCGCGGCGGTCACGCCTGGGACGACGACGATCGCCGGCCGCTCGTTTGCGTCGAGCTCCGCCGCGCGCGCGAGCGTCCGCGCCGCCATGCCGTGCACGCCGGCATCGCCGCTGGAGACGAGCGCGACCCGCGCGCCCTCGCACGCCAGCACGAGCGCCTCGTCGGCGCGCGCGCCCTCCTCCCCCATCCGCCCGCGGACGATCCGCTGACCGTCGTTGAGCAGATCGGCGCACGCGTCGACGTAGCTCGCGTAGCCCACGACGGCGTCGGCGCCGGCCACCGCGTCGGCCGCCGCCGGCGTCCGGTGCGCGATCCCGCCCGGCCCGAGGCCCACGATGTGCAGCGTGCCCGGGCTCATGCGGCGAGCGGGTTGAACCCGGCGGGAAGCTCGAGGCGGTGGGCGCGCATGAAGCCCTCGTCGGCGAGGACCTCCCGCGTCGGACCGTCGGCCACGACCTGGCCCTGGTCGAGGACGATCGCGCGCGGGCAGAGCTCCAGCGCGTAGGGCAGGTCGTGGGTCACGAGCAGGGTGGTGAGCGACAGCGACACGAGGACGTCGGCCAGCTCGCGGCGCGCGGCGGGGTCGAGCGAGGACGACGGCTCGTCGAGCACCAGCACCTCGGGCTCCATCGCCAGGACGCCGGCCAGCGCGGCGCGGCGGCGCTCCCCGGCCGAGAGCGCGTGCGGTGGCCGGTCGGCCAGCGCGGTGATGGCCACGCGCGCCAGCGCCTCGTCGACCCGCGCGCGCAGGGCGTCGCCGGTCAACCCGAGGTTGGCCGGCCCGAAGGCGACGTCGGCGCGCACCGTCGGCAGGAAGAGCTGGTCGTCGGGATCCTGGAAGACGAGCCCAACCCGGCGGCGGATGTCCTTGCGCGTCGCGGGCCCCAGCCGCGTGCCGCCGATCTCGACGGTGCCGGTCGCGCCTTCGAGCATGCCGTTGAGCTGGAGCGCCAGCGTCGTCTTGCCCGCGCCGTTGGGGCCGAGGATCGCGACGCGCTCGCCGGCCGAGACGGTCAGGTCGACGTTCGTCAGCACCGCGGTGCCGTCGGGGTACGCGTAGGACAACGCGCGGAGCGCGACGGCGGGCGGTGCGGTGGCCGTGGCGGCTCCCGCGGCGGCGGCCGGGTGCAGCGCGCGCTCGCGGGTGAG
>JAOPZP010000103.1 GCA_025964055.1 Conexibacter sp. | reverse complement strand
TCGTACCCAGCGCCGCCTGCGGCGCGGGCACGTCGGCGACGGTCAGGAGGTCGTCGCCGTCGCGCAGCCAGTCGTTGTCGGCCGGCACCTGCACCACGACGTAGAGGTCGCCGGGCGGTCCGCCGAGCTCGCCGGCGTGGCCGCGGCCCGACAGGCGGATGCGCTGGCCGTCGGCGATGCCCGCGGGCACGTCGACCTCCAGGGCGCGGTGGCCGACCACCAGGCCGCGCCCGTCGCAGATCGCGCACGGCACCTTGGCGACGCGACCGTCGCCGTGGCAGACGTCGCAGGCCACCTGGCGCACGACCTGGCCGAACGGCGACCGCGTCACGGCCTGCAGCACGCCCTGGCCGCCGCAGCGCTCGCACGTCTCGATCGGGGTGCCGGGTTCGGCGCCGTTGCCGCTGCAGTGCTCGCAGCGGTCGATCGCCTCGAACGCGACGTCGACCTTGGCGCCGACGTAGGTCTGGGCCAGGGTGACCTCGATGGCGACCGCCACGTCGTCGCCCTGACGCGGGCCCGTGCGCGCGCCGGCCCCGAAGCCGCCGCCGAACGCGCCCCCGAAGAACGCGTCGAAGAGGTCGCTGATGGACCCGAAGCCGTCGAAGTTCGGCGCCTGGCCACCCGAGCGCAGGCCCTCGTGCCCGTAGCGGTCGTAGGTCGCGCGTCGCTCCGGGTCCGAGAGGATCTCGTAGGCCTCCGCAGCCTCCTTGAACTTCTCCTCGGCCTGCGGGTCGTGGGCGTTGACGTCGGGGTGCAGCTCGCGGGCGAGCTTGCGGAAGGCCTTCTTGATGGCGGATTCGTCGGCGTCGCGGCCGACGCCCAGCACGTCGTAGGGATCGCGGGGAACGGTGGAGCTCACGGGGTGTAGACGTCCTCGATGAAGCGCGACAGCTCATGGGCGGCCTCGCGCACGGATCGGATGGTGCTCGCGTAGTCCATGCGGACCGGGCCGATGACCGACACGGTGCCGAGCTTGCGCGCGGGCAGGCCGTAGCCGGCGCCGACGACCGCCAGGGACCGCAGGGCTGGGCTCTCGTTCTCGGAGCCGATGCGCACGAGCACGTCGGGCTCCTGCAGCGCGGCGCGCAGCAGGCCGAGCAGGGTCGCGCGGCGCTCGAGCATGTGCATCAGCTCGTTGATCTGGGCGAGGTCCTGGACGCGATGCTCGCCGATCAGGCGCGCGGCGCCGTCGACGTACAGGGTGTCCTCGGCGGTGTCGGCCAGCTCGGTGAAGACGGGCGACAGCCGGTCCAGGAACGCGCGCTCGGTGGCCGACAGGCTCGGGTCGGCCAGGCGCAGGTGCAGCATGCGCGCGCCGAGGCCGACGCCGGCCAGCCGCTCGCCCAGGAACTCGGCCGCCCACTGGGCCAGGCCGGGGTCGACGGGGCGCTCGAAGGTGAAGACCCGCTTGGTCACGCCGCCGGTCGAGGTGATGACGACGACCATGAGGACCTGCGGCTGCAGCGGCAGGACCTCGACGTGGCGGATCGTCGCGGTGTCGACGGGCGGCGCCGAGACGATCGCCAGCAGGTTGGTGACCTGCGAGAGCGTCTCGCTGGTGACCCGCATGGCCTCGTCGACCTCGCGGCGGATGAGCTGCAGCCCCAGCGGGCGGGTGGCGGCGGGCGTCATGTCGCCGGTGCGCAGCTGGTCGACGTACCAGCGGTGGCCCGAGTCGGTGGGCACGCGGCCGGCGGAGGTGTGCGGGTGGGCCAGCAGGCCCTGCTCCTCCAGCGAGGACAGCTCGTTGCGGATCGTCGACGGCCCGGCGCCCATGGTGGCGTCGGCGGCCAGGGTCTTGGAGCCCACGGGCAGGCCGGTCTCCGCATAGGTCTCGACGACCTTGCGCAGGATCAGCTCTTGGCGGGGCGAGAGCACGCTCCGCAGTCTAGAACGCGTGTTCCCGGACTCGACTCAGAGCTGGAGGTCGGCGTCGCTGCGGCGCACGATCGCCGTCCCCGCCTGCCACGCCTCGGTGTCGACGTGCGCGACGCCGTCCTCGATCGAGCGGATCGTCGACTTGACGGTGATCGGCTCCTCCAGCACGCCCATCCCCCGGAAGCTGACGTTCAGGCGCCGCAGCGTGTGGGGGCCCCCGGCGGCCTCGGTCTGGGCGCGGGCGACCTGCGCCATCGTCCAGAGCCCGTGCAGGATCCGTCCCGGGAGCCCGACCTGCTTGGCGAACTCCTCGTCGATGTGGATGGGGTTGAAGTCGCCCGAGGCGCCCGCGTAGCGGACGGTGACGTAGCGGTCGGGGACGACCTCCAGCTCGGGCAGCTCGTCGCCGGCGGCGAAGCTCGGCATGTCAGGCTCCTCGCACGACGTTGGTCCAGGTGCCCACGCAGACCGTGTGGCCGTCCTGGTTGGTCGACACCGACTCGAAGACGTAGAAGCCGTTGCCGGCGCGCTCCTCGATCGACGCGACCGACACGGTGGTCTGGATCTCGTCGCCGGCGACGACCAGCGGGCCCCAGCGGAACTCCTGGCCGGAGTGGACGAGCAGGGCGAAGTTGATGCCGTTGTCGGGATCGAAGAACGCCTGGCCGATCGCGGCGCCGGAGTAGACGACGGCGAACATGGGGGGCGCGACGACGTCGGCGTAGCCGGCCGCGCGTGCCGCCTCGTGGTCGAGGTGCAGCGGGTTGGTCTCCCCCACCGCCAGGGCGTACTCCTTGACCTTCTCCCGGCCCACCGCGTAGAGCGTGGGCGGGTAGGACTTGCCGACGGCCTCGACGTTGACTCCCATCGCGTCGGATCCTACGGGCCCGCCACGCGCGTGCGCTGCGTCACCACCACGCAGGCGAGCACGGCGACGGCCGCCGCGATCGTGCCGGCTCCCACCGGCTCGCCGAGGAGCAGCGCCGCCCACACGAGGCCGAGGACCGGCTGGGCGAGCTGGACCTGCCCGATCTTCGCCACGCCGCCACGGGCCAGGCCGGCGTACCAGGCGAAGAACGCCAGGAACATCGAGATGACCGACAGGTAGGCGAACCCGAGCCAGGCGGTCGCGCCGGCGTGCGCGCCGTCGGCGATCAGCGCGATGCCCGCGACGGCGATGGTCAGCGGGAGGCTGAGGACCAGCGCCCAGCAGATGGTCCGGGCGCCGCCGAGCTCGCGGCTGAGGCGGCCGCCCTCGGCGTAGCCCAGGGCGCACAGCGCGACGGCGAGCAGCACCTCGGCGTCGGCGGTGCCGAGCCCACCGCCGCCGCGGCTGAAGGCGAAGACCAGGACCGCCGCCAGCCCCGCGCCGCCGGCGGCCCAGAACCGCGGGGTCGGCCGCTCGCCGGCACGCAGGACGGCGGCGACCGCGGTCGCGGCGGGCAGGACCCCGACGACGACCGCCCCGTGCGACGCGGGCAGGCGGTGCAGCGCCAGCGAGGTGAACAGCGGGAAGCCGACGACGACGCCGAGCGCGACGAGGGCGAGCGAGCGCCACTGCGCCGGCGTCGGGCGGGGCGCTCGTGTGACCGCCAGCAGCACGGCGCTGAGCAGCCCGGCGACGACGGCGCGGCCGAAGGCGACGAGCCACGGGTCGAGGTCGGCGACCGCGAGCCGGGTGGCCGGCAGTGAGAACGAGAAGCCGAGGACGCCGAGCGCCCCGAGCAGCAGGCCGGGCGGGAGCGCGGCGGCGTGCCGGCTCGCGCGTTGCGTTACCCGTGCTCGTGCTGTAACGTTACTAACAGAACTCATGATTGAAGGTAACACATCCAACCGTGTTATCGAGGACGTCCGAGCGGCTGCCCGTGCCCTCCCCCCGGGCAGCCGCTTGCCGTCCGTCCGTGAGCTCATGGCCCGGCACCGGGCGTCGCCCGTGACCGTCCAGCAGGCGCTCGCGCAGCTCGCCGGCGAAGGGCTCGTCGTCCCCCGCCCCGGCCGCGGCACGTTCGTCGCCGAGCGTGCGGCTGCTCCGACGGGCGCGGGCGAGCCGCCCCGCGCACCCGACCTCGGCTGGCAGGAGGTCGCGCTCGCCGATCGGCCGCCCCTCCCGGCCGCATCGCTGGACCAGCTGCTGGCCGTGCCGACGCCCGACGCGATCCCGCTCAGCGGCGGCTACCTGCACCCCGACCTCCAGCCGCTGGCCGGGCTCGGCAGCGCGCTGGCCCGCGCCGCGCGGCGCCCCGAGGCCTGGGGGCGCCTGCCCGTCGAGGGCCTCGAGCCGCTGCGGTCGTGGTTCGCCCGCGAGGCCGGCGGCCACGCCCGCGCCCACGACGTCGTCGTCTGCCCGGGCGGCCAGCCCGCGCTCGCCACGACCTTCCGCGCGTTCTCGGCGCCCGGCGAGCCCGTGCTCGTCGAGTCCCCGACCTACCTCGGCGCGATCGCCGCGATCCGCGCGGCGGGCCTCCGCGCCGTCCCGGTCCCCGCCGACGAGCACGGCGTGCGCCCCGAGCTGCTGGCGAGCGCGTTCGCGCTCACCGGCGCGCGCGTCTTCTACTGCCAGCCGCTGCACGCCAACCCGACGGGCGCGACGCTCGCGCCCGGGCGCCGGGCCGCCGTGCTGGAGGCCGTCGCGGCGGCCGGCGCGTTCCTGATCGAGGACGACTGGGCGCGGGACCTCGTCATCGACGGCGACGCGCCGCCGACGCTGGCCTCCGAAGACGTGCACGGCCACGTGGTCTACCTCCGTTCGGTGACCAAATCAGCAGCGCCGGGCCTGCGGGTGGCAGCGATCGGAGCACGGGGCGCGGCCG
>JAOPZP010000095.1 GCA_025964055.1 Conexibacter sp. | reverse complement strand
GGCCGCGCGGGGCGCGGGCGGCGCGGGGGTGGCGGCGCCCGTCGCGACCGTCGTGGCGGTGTGCGTCGCGACGTGGCTGGCCTTCGACGTGCCACTGCGCGACGTGCTCCTGTTCTGCGGGTACGTGCTCGGGTTCACGGTGATCCCCGGCTGCGCCGCCTTCCTGGCGATCGCCCGGCCGGCGCGCTTCGGGGTGCGCGAGCTGGCCGTCGGCTGGGGCCTGGGCTACGCGCTGGAGGCCGGGGCGTTCGTGCTGACCGCGGCGACCGGCCACCGCGGGCTGCTGCCGGTCTACCCGGCGCTCGCGGTGGCGCTGTCGCTGCCGCGGCTCTGGACGCTGCGCGGGCGGCTCGGGCTACCGCGGTCGCGTCGCTCGGTCGCCCCGGAGTGGGCCTGGGGCGCGGCGGCGATCGCCGTCGCGGCGCTGCTGATCACCGCCGACGGCTTCTTCACGCAGACGCCGATGCCGTCCGCCGGGCCGGTCGACTATTCGCCCGACCTGATGGCCCACCTGGGCTTCGCGGCCGAGGCGCTGCACCACTGGCCGCTGGAGGTGCCGGGCCTCGCCGGGCTGCGGCTGCACTACTACTTCCTCGCCAACGCGCACATGGCGGCGGTCAGCCAGGTCACGGGGATCGACCTGCCGATGGTGGCGTTCCGCCTCTACCTCGTGCCGATGATCCTGCTCGTGGTCGTGCAGCTGGTGGCGCTGGCCCGGGCGATCGGCGCGACGGCGTGGGCCGGCGTGGTGGCCGGGGCGCTGGCGCTGCTGCTCGGATCGCTGGACCCGCTGCCGGCGGTCCCCACCGAGCTGCTGTCGACCTTCCCGCTCAGCCCGTCGTTCCTGCTGAGCACGATCCTGTGGCTGCCGGTGCTGATCCTGCTGGCCGAGCGTCTGGACCGCCGCCCGGAGGCGCTCCGTCTGCCGGCGCTGGCGGTCGTCGGGATCGCGCTGTTGCTGGCCGGCGAGGGCGCCAAGGCGACGACGGTGCCGTTGACGGCCGCGGCGCTCGGGCTGGTCGGGCTGTGGGCGGTTCGCCGCGACCGCACCCGGCTGCCGGCGATCGTCGGCGCCGGGGTCGCCTGCTGCGCGGTCATCGTGGTGTACAACGTGGTGCTCTACCACGGCATGACCAACTCGCTGGGCCTGCATCCGCTGCGGGTCTACCTGGACTCCCAGCCGTTCCGGCTGCTCGACGACCGGCTCGGCGGCTCGCCGCTGGTTCGCGTGGCGCTCTACCCGCTGGCGTTCGTGCTCGGCACGCTGCGGATCGTCGTGACGCTGCTGCCGGGCCTCGTGCTGCTGGCCCTGCGCGGCCGGCTGACGAGCCCGCCGTCGCGGCTGCTGCTGATCGGCGCGCTGGTCGCCGGGCTGGCGGCGATGGTCCTGCTGACCCATCCGGGGACGAGCCAGCTGTACTTCTTCTACCCCGGCTACCTGGCCGGCGCGGTGCTGAGCGCGGCCGGGCTGGTCGATGCGCTCGCGCCGCGCCTGGCGGGCCTGAGGGTCCGGCGCGGCTGGGCGCTCGGCGGCGCAGCGGCTTTGGGGCTCGTGCTGATCATCGACGCGCCGGTGTCGGACCAGAGCCCGAAGCAGGCCTGGCGGGCGCTCGACGGGCAGGTGACCTACCGGCAGACGCACGCCAACATGACGCCCGAGCTCTACGCGGGCTACCGCTGGGTCCGCGACCACACGGGCACCGGCGACGTGCTGGCGGTCAGCAACCTGTTCGCCAACGCCGACCACACCGACCCCCGCTCCTGCGAGCCGTCGGCGTTCGCCGAGCGGCGGACGATGGCGTCGTGCGCATCGGACGGGACGAACGAGCCCTACGGCCGCCTGCACGGCGACCTGTCGCGCCTGCGCGTCAACGCCGCGATCTTCGCGCAGGGCAGCCGGGACGCGCTGGCCTACGCCCAGCAGCTCTACGGCGTGCGCTGGCTGGTCGCCGACCGCCTCCACGGCCGGATCGACCCGAAGGTCTACCGGCTGGGAAGCGTGCGGTTCCGCAACTCCCAGGTCGCCGTGATCGAGGTCCGGCTCGCCGGCCTTCGGGGCTAGGCCGCCAGCAGCGAGCGCAGCGCCTTGGGCGGCACGGGATCGACCGAGAGCATCTGGCCGGCCAGCGCCCGGAGGACCTCCAGGCGCCGGTCGGGATGCAGCGAGAACGCGTAGTCCTGGGCGGCCTCGTGGCCGCCCTCGACCCCAAGGTGCGAGCGGTGCTCGGCGGTCGCCACCCGCGACAGGACCAGCCCGAGCACGTAGGCGTCGAGGTCGGCGACGTCGACCTCGACCGGCTCGGCGTCGCGGCCGCCGACCGACGCGACGATGCGCGGGGCCGGCGTGATGTCGCCGCCGTTGCGGATCGGGCCGCCCTGGGAACCGTTGTCGCCGCCGGCGCGCGAGTCCCAGTCGCGCTGGGCGGCGTCGCCGCCGTCCTTGCCCGCGCGCTCGGAGGCCCAGCGGGCCTCGTCGAGCTTGCGGGCCTGCTCCTCGTAATCCTTGGGCTTGGGCGGGACGTAGCCGACGCCGAGCTTCAGCGCCCCGCCGGTGATCTCGCCGGAGGCGTGCTGCTCGACGAGGTCCTCGGCCTGCTGCGCCGACACGTCGCCACGCGCGATGCCGCGCCGCACGACGTCGGCGACCGTGAACGACAGGTCGCCCTGCTCGACGCGCGCGACGACCGACTCGGGCAGGTCGAGCAGGCGCAGCGCCTTGCGCGTCCAGCTCATCGGGGCGCCGACCAGGCGCGAGACGTCCGCGGCGGTCAGCGCCGGGTCCTCGCTCATGATCGCCCGCGCGGCGCGGGCGAACTGCACCGGCTCGGGCTTGGCCTGGTGGAAGTTCTCGGCGAACTGCATCGTCAGCGCCTCGCGCTTGGAGATGCCGTCCACGAGTGTGAAGCGCCAGTCCTCGCGCGGACCCTCGGCCTCGTCCAGCATCGTCATCGCGCTGAAGCGGCGGCGGCCGGCCAGCAGCTCGTACGGCACGTCGTCCTCGCCGGTCGCGCGGACCAGCGGCGGGTGCAGCAGCCCGGTCTCCTTGATGGAGACGGCGAGCTCGTGGAGGTCCGGCAGGGCACCGGTCCGCATGTTGACCATCGTGCGGACCTGGGCCAGCGGAGCGGCGATCAGCGTGTGCGCCTTGGTGGCCGTGTCGGCCAGCGGCGCCTTGCGGAGATCCGCCTCGCGCTCCTCCCGGGCGGCACGCACCGCCTCCTCGCGCATCTGCCCGACGTGTTCTTCGGCGTCCTGGAGCTTGTCGACCTGAGACATGAGCCGCAGCATGCAAGCACACTCCGCGGCGGATGGCGGGTAGACCGGCGAACATGCCCGCAACGACCACGAAGTACCTCGCGATCTACCTCAACGACCACCTCGCCGGCTCGACCGGCGCGCTCGAGCTGGTCAAGCGCGCGGCCAGCGAGCACGACGGCCCGCTCGGCACTTTCGTGGCCCAGCTGCGCGACGAGATCGCCGCCGACCGGCACGTCCTCGAGGGGCTGATGGACGAGCTCGGCGTCACGCCCGACAAGGCCAAGGTGGCGGTGGCCTGGGCGGGCGAGAAGGCGGGCCGGCTCAAGCCCAACGGCGAGGTTCGCGGCCGATCCCCGCTGACGCCGCTGATCGAGCTCGAGTCGCTCTCGCTCGGCATCGAGGGCAAGCGGCTGATGTGGCTGGCGCTGGCCGAGGTGGCGGACCTGCCGCTGAGCCGCGAGCGCCTGGCGGAGCTGGTGGCGCGCGCGGAGGCGCAGCGCGAGGGGGTCGAGGTGCACCGCCGGGAGGCGGCGCGGCGGGCGCTGGGGTGAGGGCGGCGTTCCTACCCCAAGCTCGGGTACCGCGACACCCCGTACCCCGCAGCCACCACCGCCGCGACGACCGCATCCGCGTGCACCCGCGACCGCGTCTCGATCGTCAGCTGCACGCCGGTCTCGCGCACGTGGAGGTCGATGCCCTCGCGCAGGTGGGAGACCTCGACGATGTTCGCGCCCTCGGCGGCCACGGTGTCCAGCAACCTCGCCAGCGCGCCCGGGCGGTCCGGGACGCGGGTGAGCAGGACCAGGCGGCGCCCGGCCATCGTCTCGTGGCGGCGGGCGATGGTCGCCAGCAGCCCCGCGTCGACGTTGCCGCCGCTGAGCACCACGCACGTCGTCCCGTGCTCGGCCGCGAGGGCCTGGCCGCCCAGCAGCGCCGCGACGCCGACCGCGCCGGCGCCCTCGACGACGAGCTTGGCCTTCTCCATCAACATCACCATCGCCTCGGCGACCTCGTCCTCGGAGACGACCACGACCTCGTCGAGCCACTGCGCCACGAGCGGCAGCGTCAGCTCGCCCGGCCGCTTGACCGCGATGCCGTCGGCCAGCGTCAGCGACGCGTCGACGCCGACCGGCCGGCCGGCCGCCAGCGACGGCGGGTAGGCCGCGACCGTGTCGACCTGCACGCCGATGACCCGCACCTCGGGCCGCGCGGACTTGACCGCGATCGCGACGCCGCTGGCCAGCCCGCCGCCGCCGACGGGGACCACCACGGTCGCGAGGTCGGGCAGGTCCTCCAGGAGCTCCAACCCCAGCGTGCCCTGCCCGGCGACGATGTCGGGATCGTCGAACGGATGGACGAACGCGAGGCCCGCCTCGGCCGCCCGCGCACGGGCGGCGACGATGCAGTCGTCGACGGTCGCACCGGTGATCACGACGTGCGCGCCCAGCGCCGCCGTCGCCTCCACCTTGGCGATCGGCGCGCTCTCGGGCATGAAGACCTCGCACGGCACGCCGCGCTCGCGGGCCGCCAGCGCCAGCGCCTGGGCGTGGTTGCCGGCGCTGCCGCACACGACGCCGGCGGCGCACCCGTCGCCGAGCGCCGCGAGCTTGTTGAGCGCCCCGCGGATCTTGAAGGCGCCGGTGCGCTGCAGCGACTCGGCCTTGAGGACGACGTCGCCTCCGCAGCGCTCGCTCAAGGTCGCCGACGACAGGACCGGCGTGTGCCGCGCGACGTCGCCGATGGCCTGCCGGGCGCGCTCGACGTCCTGCGCGGTGACCGCGGATCCCGTCCCGACCTGCCCGGCCATGGCCCCGGCCTTCAGTCCGTCAGCGCGACGATGGCGTCGATCTCGACCTGCGCGCCCAGCGGCAGGGCCGCGACGCCGATGGTCGAGCGCGCGGGCTGGGGCTCGGCGAAGAACGTCGCGTAGACCTCGTTGACTTCGCCGAAGGTGCCCATGTCGGTGACGTAGATGCCACAGCGCACGGCCTGCTCCAGCGACGCGCCGGCGGCCTCGCACACCGCTTGGAGGTTCTTCAGGCACTGGCGCGTCTGGTCGCCCACCGAGCCCTCGACCAGCTTTCCGGTCGCCGGATCCAGCGGCGTCTGCCCCGACAGGAACAGCAGGTCGCCGGAGCGCACCGCGTGGCTGTAGGGCCCGACGGCGGCGGGTGCGCGGTCGGCGGTGATGGCCTGACGATCAGATGACATCGTGTGCGGGTCTCCTTCGACGACTCTTGGCCGTGGACGCTACCGTCCGCGCCTCATGCTCGCCCGCCGCCTCCCGTCCACGGCCCGCGTCCTGCTCCCGGCCGTGCTGATCCTCACCGCGCTCGGCCTCCTCAGCAGCTCCGCCTCCGCCGCGATCCCCTGGACGGCATGCCCGACCGCCGGCTTCGAGTGCGCGCACGTCGACGTCCCGCTGGACCGGACCGGCGCCACCGCGGGGAACGTCTCGCTGGCCGTCTCGCGCGTCCCCGCCTCGTCGAACCCGAACGCCACCGCGGTCGTCCCGCTGGCCGGCGGCCCGGGCCAGGCGGCGCTCCCGCTCTCGCAGTCGTTCCTCGACATCCTCAAGCCCGCCATCGCCGACCGCGATCTGCTGATCTTCGACCAGCGCGGCACCGGCTCGTCGGGCGCGCTGAGCTGCTCGTCGCTGGCCACGGGCAGCACGGTGTTCAAGCAGGCCTCCGGCTGCGCGAGCGAGCTCGGCGCCAGCCGCGGCTTCTACCGGACCGCCGACAGCGTCGGAGACATCGAGGCGCTCCGCGTGGCCGGCGGCTACTCCAAGCTCGTCCTCTTCGGCGTCAGCTACGGCACCAAGGTCGCCGAGGACTACGCGGCCGCCTACCCCGGCAACGTCGAGGCGCTGGTGCTCGACAGCGTCGTGCTGCCCGAGGGCCCGGATCCGTTCCAGCGCTCGTCGCTGTCGAGCGCGCCCCGGGTGCTGAGCGACCTGTGCGCCGCCAAGGCGTGCCAGGGCGCCACCGACGACGTCAGGCGCGACCTGCGCACCTTCGCCGCCAAGCTGCGCAAGGGCTCGCTCCACGGCAAGGTCACGCTCAGCTCCGGCCGCCGCGTGAGCTTCGCCATGGATCAGACGAGCCTCGTCGACATCCTGCTCGCCGGCGACCTGAACCCGACGCTGCGCGCCGAGCTCCCCGGCTCGATGCGCGCGGCGCTGCGCGGCGACGCCTCGCCGGTCCTGCGCCTCAGCGTCCGCTCAGAAGGCCTGACCACCGGACTGCAGTCCGCCGGGCCCGACAGCAGCGACGCGCTGTTCCTGGCGACGACCTGCGAGGAGGCGCCGTTCGCCTGGACGCGCACCGCCGGCGTCGACCAGCGTGCGCAGGAGATCACGGCCGCCGCCAACGCGATCCCGAGCACCCAGCTCGGCCCGTTCTCGCCGGCCGCCGCCGTGCGGGGCGGCCCGATCCCGTTCTGCCTCGGCTGGCCCGACGCCTCGCCCGCGCCGGTCGCCTCCCCCGCGCTGCCGGCCGTCCGCACCCTCGTGCTCGACGGCCAGATGGACCTGCGCACGCCGTACGAGGACGCCGCCCAGCTGAGCACCCGCATCCCGGGCGCCAGCGTCGTGCAGGTGCCGTTCACCGGCCACTCGACCGTCAGCTCCGACGCCACCCAGGACAGCGCCTGCACCAGGGGCGCGCTGGCCACGTTCTTCGCCGGCGGCACGCCCGGCGCGTGCACGCCCGGCACCAACCCGTTCTCCCCCACGCGCCGCCCGCCGACCCGGCTGAGCGCCATCGGCGCCAAGACCACCACCAAGCGCACGATCGTCGCCGCCCAGAACACGGTCACCGACGCGGCGCGCCAGATCATCGGCGACGCGCTCGCGCTGAGCGCGCTGCCCAAGCACGTCGGCGGCCTGCGCGGCGGCAACGCGACGGTCAACAGCGGCGGCAGCTTCCGCCTCACCAAGTACCAGTACATCCCCGGCGTCCTGGTCAGCGGGACGGTCGACACGTCCCAGAACGCGAAGATCACGATCCGCGGCGGCGGGGCGGCGGCGGGCTCGCTGAAGCTCTCGGCCAACGGCGCCGTCAGCGGCCGGCTCGGCGGTCACCGGGTCAGCATCGCGGCCTCCAGCGCGCTGCGCGCGACGCTGCCGACGCTCGCGGACGTGCTGGCCCACCCGCGCGTCGGTCGCTGATCGGTGCGGGTAGCCTCGGCGCGATGGCCAACGCCCTCGCGCACGAGACCTCCCCGTACCTCCTCCAGCACCGCGAGAACCCCGTCGACTGGCTCCCCTGGGGCCCGGAGGCGCTCGCGCGGGCACGCGAGCGCGACGTCCCGCTGCTGGTGTCGATCGGCTACTCGGCCTGCCACTGGTGCCACGTCATGGAGCGGGAGTCCTTCGAGGACCCGGCCGTCGCGGCGCTGATGAACGGGTCGTTCGTGTGCGTGAAGGTCGACCGCGAGGAGCGGCCCGACGTCGACGCGATCGCCATGGAGGCCGTGCAGATGATGACCGGCCACGGCGGCTGGCCGCTGAACGTCTTCCTGACGCCCGACCAGGTGCCGTTCTACGGCGGCACGTACTTCCCGCCGTCGCCGCGCCACGGGATGCCGGCGTGGCCGGCGGTGCTCGAGGCCGTCGCCGAGGCGTGGCGCGACCGGCGCGCCGAGATCACCGAGCAGGGCGCCCGGATGGCCGACCGCCTGGGCCAGACCAGCGCCCTGCGGCCCGCCGAGGGCGTCGAGCTCAGCCCCGAGCCGCTCGACGACGCGGTGCGCAACCTGCGCGCGTCGTTCGACGCCGAGAACGGCGGCTTCGGTGGCGCGCCCAAGTTCCCGCCGTCGCCCGCGCTGCTGTTCCTCTGGGCCCGCGCCGCGCGCGGCGGCCCGTGGGCGACCAAGGCCGGGGACATGGCCGGTGCGACCCTGCGCGCCATGGCGGCCGGCGGCATGGTCGACCAGATCGGCGGCGGCTTCGCCCGCTACGCGGTCGACGCCACCTGGACCGTCCCGCACTTCGAGAAGATGTTGTACGACAACGCGTTGCTGGCGCGGGCGTACCTGCACGGCTGGCTGATGACCGGCGACGCCGCGCTGCGCCGCGTGACCGAGGAGACCCTGGAGTTCGTCGCACGGGAGCTGCGCGGGCCGGAGGGCGGCTTCCTCAGCGCGCTGGACGCCGACAGCGAGGGCGTCGAGGGCAAGTTCTACGTGTGGACGGTCGCCGAGCTGCGCGACGCCGTCGAGCCCGGCGACGTCGAGGCGGCGCTGGCCTGGCTCGGCGTCACCGAACAGGGCAACTTCGTCGATCCCCACCATCCGCAGCCGGGCTGGAACGTGCTCACCGGCCGCGGGCCCGAGCCGCCCGCGCCGCAGCGCACCCGGATCCGCAGCGCGCTGATGGCCGCGCGGGCGGCGCGCGTGCGCCCGGGCCTCGACGACAAGCGCCTGACCGCCTGGAACGGACTGGCGATCCACGCCTTCGCCGAGGCCGGCGCGGCGCTGGGCCGCGAGGACTTCGTGGCGATCGCGGTCGCCGGCGCCGAGTTCGTCGTGCGCTCGCTGCGCGACGCCGACGGCCGCCTGCTGCGCACGTGGAAGGACGGCGAGGGCAAGTTGAACGCCTACCTCGAGGACCACGCGTTCCTCCTGGAGGCGATGCTCGCGCTCTACGAGGCGACGTTCGACCCGCGCTGGTTCGCCGAGGCCCGCACGCTGGCCGACGCCATCCTGGAGCGCTTCGCCGATCCCGACCCCGAGGCCGGCGGGTTCTTCGCGACGTCGTCGGACCACGAGCAGCTCGTCGTGCGGCGCAAGGACATCGAGGACGCGCCGATCCCGTCGGGCTCCTCGTCGGCCGCCGTCGGGCTGCTGCGGCTGGCCGCGCTCACCGGCGACGCGCGCTACGAGCAGGCGGCGGTCGCGCACCTGCGCCTGGTCGCCCCGCTGCTGGGGCGCCACCCGCAGGCCTTCGCGCACGCGCTGGTGGCGCTGGACCTGCTGGTGTCGCCGGGGCGCGAGGTCGCGCTGGCCGGTG
>JAOPZP010000085.1 GCA_025964055.1 Conexibacter sp. | reverse complement strand
GCGAGCCCGCCACCACCGCCGACGCCGACGCCGGCCGAGTTGCCGCATGAGGACCCTGCGCGCCGTCGCCGAGCTCCGCGCCGCGCTGGCGCAGACGCGCCGCGCCGGCCGGACGATCGCGCTGGTCCCCACCATGGGGTTCCTGCACGAGGGCCACCTCAGCCTCATCGCCGCCGCCCGCGATCAGGCCGACGAGGTCGTCGTCTCGCTCTTCGTCAACCCCGCCCAGTTCGACGAGGCATCCGACCTCGACGCCTACCCGCGCGACGAGGCCCGCGACGCCGGCCTGGCCGCCCAGGCCGGCGCCCATCTGCTCTTCGCCCCGCCGGTCCAGGAGATGTACCCCGCCGGGTTCACCACGCAGGTCCGCGTCCAGGGCCCGCTCACCGAGGAGCTCGAGGGCGCGCACCGCGGCGCAGCGCACTTCCACGGCGTCACGACCGTCGTGACCAAGCTGCTGAACATGGTCGCTCCCGACGTCGCGCTCTTCGGCCAGAAGGACGCCCAGCAGACGCTGGTCATCCAGCGGCTGGTGACCGATCTCGACCTGCCCGTGCGGATCGAGGTCGCCCCCACGATCCGCGAGGAGGACGGCCTGGCGCGCTCCAGCCGCAACGTCCGCCTGGGCGGCGACGACCGCCGCCGCGCCCTCGCCCTCTCCCGCGCGCTGCGCGCCGCCGAGCAGGCCCTCGCGGCCGGCACCAGCGACGCCGCCACCCTCCTCGCCGCGGCCCGCGCGGCGATGGACGACTTCGACGTCGAGCCCGAGTACCTCGCGCTCGTCGACCCCGAAGACCTGCGCCCCGTGGCGACGGTCGACCAGGAGACCCTCCTGGCCGTCGCCGCCCGGGTCGGGCAGGTGCGACTCATCGACAACACCGTCCTCAGCCCCGAACTCCATCATCGACGTGGCTACGCCGATGGCGACCCGCCCCTCGCGGCGGGCGTCAACCGGACCGATCCACAGGAGGTCTGAAGAACAACATGTCCACGATGCGCAGCATCACCGTCCCGACCGACGCCTCGCGCCTGCCGATGACGCTTCCCCGGATGGCCGAGAAGAAGCGCCTCGGCGAGCCGCTGGTCATGGTCACGGCGTACGACTACCCCAGCGCGCTGGCCGTCGACAAGGCCGGGGTCGACCTCGTCCTCGTCGGCGACAGCGGCGCGATGACCGTCCTCGGCTACCCGTCGACGGTCGCCGTCGAGCTCGACGAGCTCCTCGTGCTCGCCAAGGCCGTCCGCCGCGGCCTGACCATGCCGTTCCTGATCGGCGACCTGCCCTTCGGCTCCTACGAGGTCTCCGACGAGCAGGCGGTCACGACCGCGTTCCGCTTCGTCAAGGAGGCCGGCTGCGACGCCGTCAAGCTCGAGGGCGGCGGCCCCGTCTCGGTCGCCCGCGCCCGCGCGATCGTGCAGGCCGGCATCCCGGTGATGGGCCACGTCGGCCTGACGCCGCAGACCTCGACCGCGCTCGGTGGCTACCGCGCCCAGGGCCGCACCGCCGAGGCCGCTCGGCGCGTGGCCGACGAGGCCATGGCGCTGCAGGAGGCGGGCTGCTTCTCGATCGTGTTCGAGGCGATCCCCAGCGCCGTCGCCGAGGCCGTCATGCCGCGCATGGACGCGCTGGTCATCGGCATCGGCGCCGGCCCGGCCACTGACGGCCAGGTGCTCGTGTTCCACGACCTCCTGGGCATCCGCGAGGGGCGCGGCGCCCGCTTCGTGCAGCGCTACGCCGACATCCTGGACGAGATGGTCGCGGGCGTCACGGCCTACGCCGGCGACGTCCGCAGCCGCCGCTACCCCAGCCCCGATCACGGCTACTCGATCCCCGACGAGGAGCTCGCGGCCTTCCGCCACGCCCTCGGCGAGCAGTGATCCAGGCAGCATCCTGACGCCTGCGGCCCCCGACTTCGGGGGCCGCACGCGTTAACACCGCTTTCACTCGCTACATTGCCGCCCGTGGCCCGACTGTCTCAGGTATTCGCCCCGCGCGACCGGGAGTTCTTCGATCTGTTCGAGGAGGCCGGGGGCAACATCGCTCGCGCGGCCGATCTCCTGGACCAGATGCTGTCCAGCTGGCCGGATCGCAAGGAGCTGGCTCGCGACATCCTGATCTGCGAGCAGGAGGGCGATCGGATCACGCACGACATCATCCATCGCCTCAACCAGACGTTCGTCACGCCGATCGACCGCGAGGACATCCTGGTCCTGGCCTCGGCGCTGGACGACATCATCGACTTCACCGAGGAAGTCGCCGACTACATGGGGCTGTACCGCATCGAGGCCCCGATGGAGCAGGCGGTGCGGATGTCGCGCATCCTCGTGCAGGCGACCCGCCAGGTCTCCGAGGCCCTGCCGCGCATGCGCGGCTTCAAGGACATCAACCACTACACGGTGGAGATCAACCGGCTGGAGAACGACGGCGACCGGGTCGTCCGCGAGGCCATCGCCGCCCTGTTCGACCACGGCATCGACCCCATGGTCGTGATCCGCTGGAAGGACATCTACGAGCGCCTCGAGCAGGCGATCGACGCCTGCGAGCACGTGGCAAACGTGCTCGAGGGCATCGTCATCAAGAACTCGTAGCCCGGTCCCATGGGCAGCGACATCGTTCTGTACATCGTGGTCGCCACGGCGCTCGCGTTCGACTTCACCAACGGGTTCCACGACACCGCCAACGCGATCGCGACGAGCATCTCGACGCGCGCGATGTCCCCGCGCGCCGCCGTGCTCATGTCCGCGGTCCTGAACTTCGTGGGCGCGTTCGTCTCGCTGGCGGTCGCCGCGACGGTCGCCAAGGGCATCGTC
>JAOPZP010000067.1 GCA_025964055.1 Conexibacter sp. | reverse complement strand
ACGAGCACCTGCTGAAGATCGTCGACGACGTCGACGCGATCGAGGTCTACAACCCCCGCGTGGCGATCGGCTCGTTCAACGAGGAGGCCGAGCGGTTCGCGGCCAAGTACCAGATCGTCCGCGGCGCGGGCTCCGACAGCCACGTCGCCGCCGGGCTCGGCTCGGTGCGCATCAGGATGCACGACTTCGACGGTCCCGAGGAGTTCCTCGAGTCGCTCCGCCACGCCGAGATCTCCACCAAGTCCGGGACGCTGCTCTACGTGCAGGCGCTGAAGTTCCTGGAGACCAAGGCCACCCCGAAGGCGGCGCGCCGCGCCCGCCGTGACCGCCGGATCCGGCGCGCGAGTCGCCGCGGTGCGGCATGACCCGCCACGACGCAGCGCCGGCGACCCGCGCGGCGCGCAAGGGCTGATGCAGCCGCAGGGGCCTCGTCCGGGACCGTCGAATCTCGGATCGTCCATGCCGGCAACCGACGACGAGATCCGCGAGAAGTACCTCGAGCGCGCCATCCGCGAGCTCAACAGCCTGACGAGGGAGCTGCAGGGCTGCGAGTCCTGTCCGCGCGGCGGCATCATGCCGGTGCTCGGCTCGGGCCACCCCCAGGCCGACGTCTTCTTGCTCAAGCACGCGCCGATGCCCTCCGAGGTCGAGGAGGGCGTGGCGTTCTACGGCCGCTCGGGAACGGCGCTGATGAAGGCGCTCAAGCGCCTGCAGGTCGACCCCCTGGCCGTCTACGGCACGCTGTGCGTGAAGTGCCCGGTCGGCGATCCGTCGCTGGCCGATCCGGAGTGCGTGGCGCGGGTGGTCGAGGAGCTGGCGATCGTGCAGCCCAAGGTCATCGTGATCATGGGCGAGGACGCGTTGAGCGCGCTCAACGACCTGGACGTGCCGCTGGCCAAGCCGGTGGAGTACCTCCCGGGCGTGCGTCAGCAGCTGACGCCGTCCATCGACGCGATCGTCACGCCGAACATCGACGACGCGCTGGACGAGGAGTCCGCCAAGCGGGCCTTCTGGTCCGCCTTCCGGGTCCTGGGCGAGTGGTACGCGGACCTGCCGCCGTACTAGCCCTCGTCGCGCTGGCGCAGGCCTACGTCCTGGCCGCGCCGGAGCTCCCCGTCATCACCCCGGTCGACCTGTCGATCGTCGTGGCGTGCACGGTGGGTGCGGCGGCGATCTTCGTGTGCGTGTGGGCGGCGGCGCCGCTGTCGGACGTGCCGCCGCTGCTGTGGCTGGCGACGCTCGGCGCGCTCGTGCTCGTGGCCGGGTTCAACGTCGCCGGGCTGGGCGCGGCCGCGACGCCCGTGGAGGCGCTGGCCTACGCGGCGTTCGGCGGGATCTTCGCGGTCGCGCTGCTCGCGCCGTCGCTGGCGCTGGCGCTGCCGCTCTTCGTGTCGGTCATCGACGTGATCTCGACCTTCGCCGGGGGACCGAGCGAGCTGCTGGCCAACGCGGGCCAGACGCAGCCGGGCGACCCGCTGTCGCTGGAGATGCCCGACTGGGGCA
The DNA here is from genome assembly GCA_025964055.1 of Conexibacter sp. Classification (GTDB taxonomy): domain Bacteria; phylum Actinomycetota; class Thermoleophilia; order Solirubrobacterales; family Solirubrobacteraceae; genus Baekduia. Next base: position 2,310 of record JAOPZP010000067.1, on the reverse strand, counting down.
CGGGCCTGCCGGCCGGGCGCATGGGGATCTCCGACGCCGTGTTCGCCGGCGTGTTCCTCGTCTACGCGCGGCGGTTCGGGCTGCGCCCGCGGGCGACCGCGGTGGCCCTGTGGCTCGCGACCGTCGTGGCGATCGTGCTGAAGGTCTGGCTCGACGCCGCCGTGCCGGTCCTGCCGCTGCTGACGCTCGCCTACTTCCTGGTCAACGCGGACCGCCTGCCCGGGCTGGTGCGGCTGGCGGGTCGCGAGGCGGCGCAGCGGGCCTAGTTCGCGCCGAGCCCGCTGGGGCGCTCGACGCCCTCGCGGGTCCAGACCTCGACGGCGTGGTGGATGCGGCCCTCTTCGAGCTCGTACATCGCCGCGCAGTGCCACGTTCCCTCGCCGTCCTCGATGACCGCCCAGACGCCGACGTGGTCGCCCTCGCTGACGATGCGGCGCACGTCGGTCCGGTGCCGGCGCCCGTGGAGGCGGTGGGCGGTCACGTAGTCGATCGCGCGGTCGAAGCGCTCGCCGGTGTGCGGCCAGCGGATGACGGCGTTCTCGAACAGCTGGGCCTCGGCGACTTCGAAGTCCTCGCGGCGCAGGGCGCGCCAGAGGCGCTCGACGGCGTTCATGGTGCGTATCTCACTCGACGGTCAGGACGATCTTGCCGAGCTTGTCGCCGGCGGCGAAGCGCTCGTAGGCCTCGGGCGCCTCGTCGAGGCCGAACGTGGCGGCGATCGGGACGCGCAGCCGGCCGAGGTCGAACTGCGGCAGCACGTGGCGCTCCATCTCGCGCGCCAGCAGCGCCTTCTCCTCCAGCGGCCGGGCGCGCAGCATCGAGGCGCTGATCCGGCCGCGCTTGTAGAGCAGCGCGCCGAGGTTGAGCTCGGCCTTGGCGCCGGCGGCCATGCCGATGACGACGATGCGCCCGAGCATGTTGATGGACTTGACGTTCTCGGGGAGGTTGGGACCGCCGACGAGCTCCAGGATCACGTCGAACGGGCCGTGCTCGCCGAAGCCCTCGGGGTCGATCACGGAGGTCGCGCCGAGCTCGGCGACCGCGTCGCGGCGGTCGGGGCTGCGTACGGTGGCGGTGACGCGGGCGCCGATCACCGCGCCGAGCTGGACGGCGGCGGTGCCGACGCCCCCGGCCGCTCCGTGGACGAGCAGGTGCTCGCCGGGGCGCAGGGCGCCCTGGCCGAAGATCGCGTCGTGGGCGGTCATGAACACCTCGGGGAACCCGCCGGCCTCGGGCCAGCTCAGGCCCTCGGGAACCGGCATGAGCTGGCGCTCGTGGACGGTGGCCAGCTCGGCCTGGCCGCCACCGGCGACGATCGCCATGACGCGGTCGCCGATCTGGAAGCGTGAGGCGTTCGGGCCCAGGGCCGCGACCTCGCCGGCCAGCTCCAGGCCCGGGACGTCCTCGGGGACGCCGAAGCCGGGGGGCGGCGGGTAGAGCCCGCGCTTCTGCATCATGTCGGCCCCGTTGAGGCCGGCGGCCCGGACGCGGACCAGGACCTCGCCGGAGCCCGGCTCAGGATCGGGACGCTCTTCGACGACGATCTCCCCGTCACGGATCACCACGGCGCGCATGGACGGCAACCTACCCAACCCCGGGCCAGACCCCTTTTCGCAGGCGCACTGCGAATAGGGGGACTGTCCCCATGGCGTGCCAGAAGGGGGACTGTCCCCATGGCGCGCGAGAAGGGGGACTGTCCCCATGGCTCCGCGGCCCTGGCGGTCCTGCTCTGCGGGATTTCGGCGTGCCCACGCTGCCGCGGGCGCTCGGGCGCCGGCTATGTCAGCGGCAGCGCGCCCGCCGAGATCACCGGCTCGGCCTTCGCGACGGTCGGGCCGGGGTGCGCCGCGCTGTGCGTTGCCGGCATCGCGCTGGTGATCGCGCTGACGCGTGCGGAGGACCGCGCGGAGGCCGCCGTCGCTCAGCCCGCGCCCGCGCCCGGCAGCGGCGAGAACGCGTCGAGCGCCTCCTCCCGCGAGACCGCGCCCGTGATGGCGGCGACCACGTCCTCGGCGTCGGGGTAGCCGGTGGCGCGGATCGCCGCCGCCGCGGCATCGACGTCGTAGCGCGTGCGACGCAGATCGGGCGCCTCACTGGTCAGCGCCAGCCAGTAGGCGCCCGGCGCGCCCTCGTAGGGCATGCCGACGCTGCCGGCGTTGACCCATTGCACCGCGCCGGAGCGCTGCAGGAACTGCAGGTGGACGTGCCCGCCGACCACCACGGGCTCGCTCACGCCGTCCACGATCTCCGCCAGCCGGCCCGGGTCGATCCGCGGCGTGACGATCTCCACGTCGGAGCGCGGCGTGCCGT
>JAOPZP010000066.1 GCA_025964055.1 Conexibacter sp. | reverse complement strand
GCCTGCTCGACGATGCGGCTGAACGTCCCCTGGACGTTGCGCGTCAGCGCCGTCAGCTCCGGCGACTCGGTGACCTCGTCGGGCAGCTCCTCGACCTTGGCCACCAGGTAGGGCTCGGTCTGGACCCAGTCGACGATGCGCACCCGCTGGGCGCCCTGGACCAGGATGCGCAGCGTGCCGTCGGGGACCTTGATCATGCGCGCCACGGCGCCGACGACGCCGACGTCGTAGAGGTCCTCGGGCCCGGGCGTCTCCAGCTCGGGATTGCGCGAGGCCACCATGACGAGCAGGCGATCGCCCGCCAGGACGTCGTTGACCAGCTGCACCGAGCGCTCCTGGCCGATGGCCAGCGGCGTGAGCGTGTCGGGCAGCGGGACGGTCTCGCGCAGCGGCAGCACCGGCAGCGCGTCCGGCACGTGGTTGCGCGCGCCCACCTCGACCGGCCGCCCGCCTCCCTCAGCGCTGATCTCGATCACCTGCCGACTGTACCCCGCGAGCCGCGCGGGCCCCGGCGCCGAGGCGCTACGAGGCGCCGGACGCGGGATCGTCGGGATCGGCGACCTCGATCGGCACCCGGCGGGCGCGCGACTCGGGGCGCTGGAGCGGCAGCTCGACGCGCAGGATGCCGTCGCGGTAGGTCGCGCGGGCCTCCTCGGCGACGACGTCGGCCCCGAGCGGGATCACGCGCCGGAACGGGCCGAAGTCGATCTCGAGCTGCTGGTAGACGCGGCCCTCGGCATCGGTCGGCCGGCGGTGGCCGGCGATGACCAGCTCGCGCCCCTCGATCTCCAGCCCGATCTCGTCGGGGTCGATGCCGGCCAGCTCGGCGTGGACGACCGCGCGGGGCGGCTCGCCTTCGTAGAACACGTCGACCGCGGGCGAGAAGCCGCCGCGATGGTGCGGACCGAGGACCCCGCCCCCGAAGACGTCGCCGAACAGCTCGTCCATCTCCCGACGCATCCGGTCGAAGTTCGCGAAGAGGTCACGCTCGGGAGGCACGAGCAACGAATGTACCGCCCCGGTGCCGCTAGACCTCGTAGACCGCGCCCTCGCGCGCGACCGACACCGGGCCGCCGAACGTGCGCTGTGCCTCGTCGCGCGCCCACTGCTCGTCCATCTCGTCGGAGAAGTGCGTGAGGACCAGCCGCTTGGCGCCGGCACGGCGCCCGTGCTCGCCCGCCTCGGCCGGCGTGAGGTGCCCCCGGACGCCGCCGCGCTCCGGGCGCGGCAGCGTCGCCTCGATCATCAACAGGTCGGTGCCCTGGGCGAACGCGACGAGCGCGTCGGTCGGTGCCGAGTCCGCGCCGTAGGTGAAGCGCGCCGCGCCGGCCTCCGCGCTGCGCACCTCGATCGCGCACGTCGGCAGGAAGTGCGGGACCTCGTGGAAGCGCATCCGCAGCGCGCCGACCTCCGGCTCGTCGGCCGGCGCGTACTCCTCGATGAGGAAGGCGTTGTCGACGAGGTCCTCCGCGCCCCACGAGCCCACGATGCGCCGGAACGTCTGCCCCGCGCCGTGCGGCGCGATCAGGCGCGGGCGCGCCGGGTCGTCGGTGCCCGGCCAGCCGTCGACCGGCACGGGCTGCTGGCGCGGCGCGTAGGTCAAGGCATAGGCGTAGGGAACGAGGTCGAGGAAGTGGTCGGCGTGCAGGTGCGAGACGACGACCGCGTCGAGCGCCACGTAGTCGAGGTGCTGGCGCAGCTTGCCGAAGACGCCGTTGCCGCAGTCCACCAGCAGGGACGTCCCGTCCTGCTCGACCAGATAGCCGCTGCACGCTCCTCCGGCGTCCTGCCAGGAGGGCGATTTGCCCAGCACCGTGATGCGCACCGCATGACCCCTCTCTCCTGAGGCGCTGACTGTAGTCCTTGCCGCCTGCGCCGTGGCCTGGTGCGCTCAGGCCACCGCGGCCAGCGGGCGGCCGCTGGGCAGCGCGCGGGCGGCGCCGCGGAGCGCCTCGACGACGTGCTCGACGAGCGGGTCGTCCTCGCCGACGCGGATGGCGGCCTGGATGCGGCGCTCGGGCGGGCGGCCGCGCAGCGGGCAGATCGCGACGTCGCCGCGGATGTTGGCGGTCGCCAGGCTCGGGATCAGCGCGATGCCGACGCCGGCGGCGGCCATCCCCTGCAGCGCGTTGTAGTCGTCGAACGCGAGGCGCACCTTGGGCTCGAAGCCGGCGTCGCGACAGGCGCGCAGGACGATGTTCGAGTCCGGGCAGGTGCCGCCGACGTCGGGCAGCAGCCAGTCCTCCTCGGCCAGCTCCTCCAGCCCGATGCTCGCCCGGCCGGCCATCGGGTGCTCGGCCGGCATGACCAGCAGGAGCGGGTCGTCGCAGAGGTGGATGTGCGTCACGCCGGCGCGGACGCCGGACGGCTGCAGCTCGGAGTCGATCACCGTGGCGAGGTCGAGCCGGTTGCTGAGCAGCTCGTCGATGCCGGGCTCGGGCTCGATGACCCGGACCTCGAGGCGCAGGTCGGGCCGGCGCGCGCGCAGGTCGCGCGTGGCGCCGGGCAGCAGCCCGCCGGCGAG
>JAOPZP010000057.1 GCA_025964055.1 Conexibacter sp. | reverse complement strand
ACCGAGGGCATCATCGACCACCTGCGCTCCGTCGAGGGCACCAAGGTGGCGGCGCTGGCCCGCGAGATCGCCGTCGACGGCGACGTCCGCCACAGCAAGGTGTCGCTGCGCTCCACCGACGGCGAGGACGACGTGTCGGCGATCGCCCGCGCCGGGGGCGGCGGGGGGCACCGGCAGGCCGCCGGCTTCTCCACCGAGCTCGACGACGAGCAGCTCGCCGCGTTCCTGCGCGAGCAGGTCGCCGCACAGCTCGCGCTCTCCTCGACGTAGGCACGGCTGCGATGACGGAGGACGAAGACCGCGGGAGCGAGCCCGACGGAAACTCGCCCCCTGGGCGAGGCTTCCGCGGCGAGCTGCCGCAGCGAAACTCGCCCCCTGGGCGAGGCTTCGCCATGGATGGAGTTCTCCTGGTCGACAAGCCCGCCGGGCCGACGTCGTTCGACGTCGTCGCCGCGGTGCGCCGCACGCTGCCGCGCAGCGTCAAGGTCGGGCACTCCGGCACGCTGGACCCGTTCGCGACCGGCCTGCTGCTGGTGCTGCTGGGCAAGGCCACGCGCATCCAGCGGTTCCTGATGGAGCTCCCCAAGGAGTACGAGACGGTCGCCCGCCTGGGGTGGACGTCGAGCACGGGCGACCCCGAGGGCGAGCTCGTCCACACCGGCCGGATCCCGCCCGATCCGCCGCAGCTGCCCACCGGCACGATCCTCCAGCGGCCGCCGGCCTACAGCGCCATCAAGATCGGCGGCCAGCGCGCCTACGCCCTGGCCCGCGCCGGCGAGGAGGTCGCGATCCCCGAGCGCGAGGTGCACGTCTCGCGCTTTGCGCAGCGCTGGCGCGAGGACGACCGCGCAGCGTTCTCCATCGGCTGCTCGTCGGGGACCTACGTCCGCTCGCTGATCGCCGACCTCGGCGACGCCTACTGCCTCGAGCTGCGCCGCACGGCCATCGGGCCGTTCACCGTGGACGCCGCGGTGGCACCGCCCGGCCCCGACGCGCCGCGCGGCGAGGCGGCCCTGCAGCCGCTGCCGCTGGCCCGTGCGCTGGAGGGCGTGCTGCCGTCGCGCACGCTGGACGAGACGCTGACCGCGCGCGCCGTCCACGGTGCGGCCGTGCCGGTCGAGGACCCGCCCGCCGGCCACCTCCTGCTGGTCGACGCGGCCGGCGATCCGGTGGCCGTCGCGGAGGTCAAGGACGGACTCGCCAAGCCCCGCGTAGGCTTCCGGGCGTGAAGCTCACGTACCTGCCCGACGTGGAGCCGCGGCCCCGCCGGGTGGCCATCGGCACCTTCGACGGCGTCCACCAGGGCCACCGCGAGGTCATCGGCGGCGCCGACACCGTCGTCACCTTCGACCCGCACCCGCAGGCGGTGGTCGCGCCGGGGACGCAGCCCAAGCTCCTGACGACGCTCAGCCGCAAGGCCGAGCTCATCGCCTCGCTCGGCGTGCAGGAGCTGGTCGTCATCCCGTTCGACGGCGCGTTCGCCGAGCGCACCGCGACCGACTTCGTCGACCACGTGCTGGTCGAGCGCGTCGCCGCGACGCACGTCAGCGTGGGGGAGAACTTCCGGTTCGGCCACAAGGCGTCGGGCGACGCGGCGATGCTGTCGGCCGACGAGCGCTTCGAGACGCGCGTCGTGCCGCTGCTGGAGGTCGACGGCGAGGTCGTCAGCTCCAGCCACATCCGCGGCCTGGTCGCCGGTGGCGCCGTGCACTACGCCGACGCCCTGCTCGGCGCCCCGTTCGCCGTCGACGGCGAGGTGCAGCACGGCGACAAGCGCGGCCGCACCCTCGGCTTCCCGACGGCCAACCTCGTGCCGGCTCCCGGCTACGTGGTCCCCGGCCATGGGGTGTACGCCTGCCGCGTGCGGCTGCCCGACGGCACGCTGGTGCCCGCCGCCACCAACGTCGGGGTGCGCCCGCAGTTCGTCACCGGGCGCGGCGAGCTGATCGAGGCGTTCCTCATCGACTGGTCCGGCGACCTCTACGGCGAGCGCATCCGGGTCGAGTTCCTGCGCCGGCTGCGCGGCGAGCGCCGCTTCGAGAGCGTCGAGGGCCTGATCGAGCAGATGGGCCGCGACGTCGACGAGGCGCGAGGCCGGGCCGCGGGCTGAGCCCTGCCCCTGCTAGCCTTCCGCGTCGCACATGAGCACGCTGACCGCAGACCGCAAGCAGGAGATCGTCACCAAGTTCGGGGAGAACGCCCAGGACACCGGGAGCACCCGGGTCCAGGTCGCGCTGCTCACCGCGCGGATCAACGATCTCACCGAACACCTTCGCGAGCACAAGAAGGACCACCACAGCCGCCGCGGCCTGCTCATGCTCGTCGGCCAGCGTCGTCGTCTCCTGAACTACCAGGCGAAGAACGACCTCGAGGGCTACCGCGCCCTCATCGCCGAGCTCGGCCTCCGCCGGTGACGGGGCCGACTTCGTCGTCCTTGACGACGGAACGGCAAGGATGACGATCATCGCTGCGGGGACCACGGTCCCCGACTTCGTCCTCCACCGCGGGGACGGCAGCGAGTTCACGCAGCAGGACCTCCTCGGCACGACGACCGTCCTGGTCTTCTACCCGTTCGCCTTCAGCCCGGTCTGCACCGATCAGCTGCAGGTCTACGAGGAGGCGCTCGAGGAGCTGCGCGAGCAGGGCGCCGTCCTGTACGGCGTCTCGACCGACGCCACGTGGTCGCAGACCGCGTTCAAGGAGAAGCTCGGCATCACGATCGAGCAGCTCTCCGACTTCGAGCCCAAGGGCGCCGCGTCACGCGCCTTCGGCGCCTACTTCGAGCCGGCGGGCATGACCAACCGCGCGCTGGTCATCGTCGGGCCCGACGGGACGGTCGCCTGGTCGCACCTCGCCGACTCACCCGGGGATCTGCCCGGCGTCAACCTGATCTTCGACGGCCTCTCGGCCGTCACTCCCGCCTAGCAGGCCCGCGACCACCGCCTCGCGGCGGACCTGCTCGTGCTGCAGCGTGAAGACGCGCATGGTCGTTGGGGGTACGGTGCTGCCCGTATGGGCGATCTCACCAGCGCGCCGATCGCCGGACCGCGGCCCGAGGACCATGTCCGGGGCGATGGCGAGCTCGTGATCATGTACGCCGACTTCAGCTGCCCGCGGTGTGCGGTCGCTGCGCTGGACCTGCAGGCGAGCGGCGCACGGGTCGTCTTCCGGCACTTCGCCCTGAAGGCGCGCCATCCGCGCGCGGTCGCGCTGGCGCACGCCGCCGAGGCCGCCGGCGCGCAGGGGGCGTTCTGGGCGTTCCACGACGCGCTGTTCGCCGACCAGGGCCACCTCGACGACCCGCATCTGTGGGCTCGCTGCGAGCGGTTCGGCCTCGACGTCGCCCGCTTCGACGTGGACCGGCGGCGCCCCGAGGTCATTGCACGCGTCGCGCGCGACCTACGGGAAGGGATGCGCGCGGGCGTCACGGCGACGCCGGCCCTGCTCCGTCCCGCTCGGTAGACTGGCGGGGAACTTTCGGATCGTGAGACAAGAGACACCCGGCCCGCCGAGTCCGACGCGTGGGCCCCAGGAGGATTGACACCTATGTCAAATGACGCTGTGACCACGGTCACCGTCGAGATCGCCGGTTCGGAGATCTCATTCGAGACGGGCAAGATGGCCAAGCAGGCCTCGGGCTCCGTCGTCGTCCGACAGGGCGACACGATGGTGCTGAACACCGCCACCATCGGCAACCTGCGCGACATCGACTTCCTGCCGCTGAGCGTGGACGTCGAGGAGCGCATGTACGCCGCGGGCAAGATCCCCGGCGGTTTCTTCCGGCGTGAGGGCCGCCCCACCGAGCGCGCGATCCTCACCGCCCGCCTGATCGACCGGCCGCTGCGCCCGTGCTTCCCCGACGGGTTCCGCAACGAGGTCCACGTCGTGGCCACGGTCATGACCGTCGACCAGGCCAACCAGCCCGACATCATTG
>JAOPZP010000052.1 GCA_025964055.1 Conexibacter sp. | reverse complement strand
TGATGGAGGACAACCACGAGGACGAGCGCGGGCGCCGGCGCCTCTCCGAGCAGGCGCAGGCCCTCGGGGGCGAGCTCCTCGACGCCGGCGTCCTGGAGTGGCTGCCCGAGCCCGACGCCCACGGCCGGACGCTCCGGCTGGCCCACGCGCTGCAGGAGGACTTCGCGCTCAACCAGCCGCTGGCGTCGTTCGCGCTCGTCGCGTTCGCGCTGATCGACCCCGCGTCCGAGCACTACGCGCTCGACGTGCTCTCGGTCGTCGAGGCGATCCTCGACGACCCGTTCCCGGTGCTGATGGCGCAGGCCAACAAGGAGCGCGGCGAGGCCGTCGCCGAGATGAAGGCGTCGGGGATCGAGTACGAGGAGCGCATGGAGCTGCTCGAGCAGGTCACGTACCCCAAGCCGCTGGACGAGCCCCTGCAGGACGCGCTGCGGGTGTTCCGTGAGACGCACCCGTGGGTGCGCGACTCCGACCTCTCGCCGAAGTCGGTCGTGCGGGACATGTACGAGTGGGGGCGGAGCTTCACCGAGTTCGTCGCGCACTACGGGCTGGCGCGCTCGGAGGGCCTCGTGCTGCGCTACCTGAGCAACGCGTACCGGGCGCTGCGCCAGACGGTGCCCGACGAGGTCAAGACCGACGAGCTCGACGAGATCATCGACTGGCTGGGCGAGACGGTCCGGCAGACCGACTCGAGCCTGCTCGACGAGTGGGAGGCGCTGACCGATCCCGAGTCGGTCGCGCGCGCGTCGGCCGCTCTGGCCGCCGGCGAGGCCGTCTCACCGCCGCGGCCGATCAGCGCCAACGTGCGGACGTTCACCGTCATGGTCCGCAACGCGATGTTCCAGAAGGTCCAGCTCGCGTCCCGCGACCGGTACGACCAGCTCGCGGAGCTCGAGGCCGCCTCCGCCGCGCTGAGCGAGCCTCCCGGGCGCGTCACGATGGGCGCCGCCGCCTGGGAGGCCGCGCTCGGCACCTACTGGGACGAGCACGAGTCGCTGGGCACCGGACCCGATGCGCGGTCGCCGCGCCTGCTGATGATCGACCGGCAGCCCGCCGGCGACGGCCCGCGCCGCTGGTCGGTCCGCCAGATCGTCGACGACCCCGAAGGCCACCACGACTTCGCCATCGTGGCGACCGTCGACCTCGACGCCTCGGATGCGGCCGGCGAGCCGGTCATCCGCACGGAGTCGTTCGGGGCGGCGGGCGGGGCGGTCTAGGGCGTCACCGCGATGCCGAGCGAGTCGGCGCCCATGATCTTCGGCGCGCCGTCCTCGTAGAAGACGTCGAGCGCGATGATCGTGAAGCCGGCGGTGGTCAGCAGGTCCGCGATCGGCCGGGTGAGGTGGCAGCCGCCGAAGAGCCGCTTCTGCACGGGCTCGAAGCGATGCTGCCAGCGGCGGACGCCCGCGTCCGGCGCGAGACCGTGCTCGACGAAGTGCAGCGTCGCTCCCGGCTTGAGGACGCGCCGCAGCTCCCGCAGCGCCGCGTCGACGTCGGGGATGGTGCACATGGTCCACGTCGACAGGGCGGCGTCGAAGCTGTCGTCGGCGAAGGGCAGCGCCTGGCCGTCCAGGCCGGACCGCTGGACGTCGGTGCTGGTCGCCCGCAGGCGCTTCTGCGCCAGCTTCCACCCGACGTCGGCGGGCTCCACCGCGGCGACCCGCATGACCGCCGCCGGGTAGAACGGGACGTTCAGCCCCGAGCCGAAGCCGATCTCGACGATGTCGCCGGCGAGGTCGTCGCAGACCCGCGCTCGCAGCGGGTCGGTCGCCTTCATCCCGCATGCGACGTCGATGATCCGGGGCAGGACGTGCTCACCGTAGAGGCCCATGCGCGCAGTCTCCGGCGTTCGCGGCGCGCGATCAAATAGGAGCCTGCGCGCCCGCAGGCTCAGGGCGCCGGGTTGAACACCGGCGCCAGCGTCGCCCCGGCGAGCGTGATCGCCTCCAGGTCGTGGACGTCGGCCATGGAGAACGTCACGCCCTCGATGCCCACGTCGCGGTAGGCCTGCGCGCGCTCGAGGATCTGCTCGGGCGTGCCCGCCACCGTGTTGGCGATGCGCTCCTCGGGCAGCCCGGCGGCGCGCATCGCCTCGACCTTGGCCCGCACGCCGTCCTGGGTCTCGGCGATCGCCAGCGACATCATCGACGTCTTGGTGATCTCGGACGGGTCGCGCCCGACGGTCTCGCAATGGTCCTGAAGGACGCCGAGCAGGTGCCGGGCGCGCTCGGGATCGCCGAACAGGTTGCAGCCGTCGGCGTACTGGGCGACCATCCGCAGCGTCTTGCGCTCGCCGCTGCCCCCGATGAGGATCGGGATGTCGCCGCGCAGCGGCTTGGGGTTGTTGTAGGCATCGCTGACCGAGTGGTGCGCGCCGGCGACCGTCGCCTGCTCCTCGGTGAACATCGCGCGGACGATCCGCAGGTGGTCCTCGAGGCGCTCGAAGCGCTCCTTCAGCGGCGGGAACGCGTAGCCGTAGGCGCGGTGCTCCTCCTCGAACCAGCCCGCGCCGATGCCGTGGAACGCGCGGCCGCCGGAGATGACGTCGAGCGTCGTGGTGATCTTGGCGTGCTGTGCCGGGTTGCGGTAGGTGACGCCGCCGACGAGCAGGCCCAGCGCGATCGTCGTCGTCCGCGCGGCGAGGCCGGCGAGCATCGTGTTGCCCTCGAACATCCAGTTCTGGGGCGGCCCGACCGGTGGGATCTGGTGGTAGTGGTCCATCAGGGTCACCGAGCTGAACCCCGCCTGCTCGGCCGTGGTCGCGATGTCGACGAGCTTGCCGAAGATCGCGTCGGGCCCGACGCCGGGGTAGTTGAAGTTCGGCAGGTGGAGGTCCAGCTGGATGGGGGCTCGCATACGCCGCCACGCTAGCGACCCGCTTCGCAAAGGTCAGCGAATGCGTCGCTGCCCTTGCGCGCCGGCGCCCGGCCGATCTAGCATCACCCGAGCCGTCGGCAGCGCCCGTGTCCAGGGCCGCTTGCCTGGTGGAGACGCCGCCTTCGGACCCCGCTCTCACACGGAGGTGACCGATCGTGGCCGACGGAACGAAGCGCCCGGCGTCGGTGCTGCCGCAGCTCGAACCAGGCTCGGTGTTCGCCGGGTACCGCATCGACTCGGTCCTCGATCGCGGCGGGATGGGCGTCGTCTACAAGGCGATGGACGCCGACCTCGACCGCCCGGTCGCGCTGAAGATCATCGCGCCCGAGCACACGCAGAACGCGACCGCCGTGGCGCGGTTCAAGGCCGAGTGCCGGCTGGCCGCGTCGCTCGAGCACCCCAACATCGTCCCGATCCATCGTGGCGGCGAGTACGAGGGCGTGCTCTACCTCGCCATGCGGTTCGTCCCCGGGACCAACCTGCGGCACGTCATCGACCGCGGGCCGATGGACCTCCGTCGCCTGGACCGCATCATCGGGCAGGTCGCCTCCGCCCTCGACGCGGCCCACGACCGCGGGCTCGTGCACCGCGACGTCAAGCCGGCCAACATCCTGATCACGGGCTCCGGCGACCACGAGCACGTCTACCTCACCGACTTCGGCCTGACCAAGCGCCTGGGCTCGGTGGGCGCGCTGACCCGCACCGGCGGATGGGTCGGGACGCCGGACTACGTGGCCCCGGAGCAGATCCAGGGGCACACCGTCGACCGCCGCGCCGACGTCTACTCGCTCGGCTGCGTCCTGTTCGAGATGCTCACCGGCCGCGTGGCCTACGTCAAGGACAGCGACATGGCCAAGCTGTGGGCGCACGTCACCGACCCGCCGCCGCTGCCTCGCACCGAACGGCCGCAGCTCGTCCCGGCGTTCGACGACATCGTCTCGCGGGCGACCGCCAAGGACCCGGAGGATCGCTTCCCCACGGCCGGCGCGCTGGGGGCTGCCGTCCACGACGCGGTCGGCGAGCAGGAGGCGGCGCGGCAGGCCCGCCCCGTCGCCGACCCGATCGCACCGGCCGACCTCGGCCTGTCGGCGACCCGCGACGAGCCCTTC
>JAOPZP010000029.1 GCA_025964055.1 Conexibacter sp. | reverse complement strand
TGCTGCTGGGCCGCGAGTAGGGCCCCGCTCAGACGAAGTTGGGGTACAGCGTCATGCCCCCGTCGACGAAGAGCGTCGTGCCGACGACGTAGTCGGCCTGCGCCGAGGCCCGCCAGGGCCCGGCGCGGGCGACGTCGTCGGCCTCGCCCCAGCGTCCGTAGGGGATCTCGTCCAGGACCGCCTCGCGCTCCTGCGGGTCCTCGAGGACGGGGCGGTTGATCGCGGTGGCGATCGCGCCGGGCGCGACGTCGACGCACCGGATGCCGTGCGGGGCCAGCTCGCGGGCGATGGACTGCATGAACAGCTTCATGCCGCCCTTGCTGGCGCAGTAGTGCGAGAACTCCATCCAGGGGATCTGCTCGTGCACGGAGGACATGAACACGAGCACGCCGCGGGCGCCGGCGGCGCGCAGGCCGCGGGCGGCCTCGCGCGCGCAGAGGAACGCGCCGGTGAGGTTGACGTCGATGACCCGCCTCCAGTCCTCGAGCGCCATGTCGACGAGGGGCGAGCGCGTCTCGATGCCGGCGTTGGCGACGAGGAGGTCGACGGTCCCGAGCGCCTCGCGCGTCGTGGCGAACGCGGCGATGACCGAGTCCTCGTCGGTCACGTCGAGCTCGACGGCGGTCGCGCGGCCGCCGCCGGCCGTGATCGCCTCGACCATCGTCCGCGCCGTGTCGTCCTTGCTGCGGTAGTCGACGGTCACGGCGGCGCCGTGGGCCGCGAGCTCCAACGCCGTCGCTGCGCCGATGCCGCCGGTGGCCCCGGTGACGAGGGCGACGCGGCCTTCGAGGAGCCGCGCGTCGGGCGGATGGAGATGGAAGGCGTCGAGGTCCATGCCGGGTAGGTACCCTCCGCGGCTCATGGCGCACTATGAGACCGACGCCGAGGTCTATGAGCAGCTCGGCGGCATCCTGACCAACCTGGTGTACAACGCTGCGCGCCGCGAGCAGCTGCACCAGGCCGACGCGGTCGTGCAGTTCGCCTTCCGGCACCCGGACGCGACCGTCACGCTCGACGTGCGCGCCAGCAGGCCGGCCCGCGTGGACCTCGGCGACACCAAGCTCCGCGCCGACGTCGTGTTCGCGATGGACGCCGACACGGGTCGCGCGATCCTCCACGGCGAGCTGAGCCCGACGCTGGCCCTGGCCCGCGGCGAGGTCCGGACGAAGGGGCCGGTGGGGAAGGTGCTGCGCGTGGTGCCGGCGACCGTGGGCGCCCACGAGGTCGAGGCCGATCTGCCGATCGAGGCGCCGCCGGAGCCGGAGCCGGAGCCGGAGCCCGCCGCGCCGGTCGCGGAGGCTGCGCCGGCTGCGGAGGCTGCGCCGGTTGCGGACGCTGCGCCGGCCGAGGCCGCTGCCGACGCCGACGCCGTGCCCGCCTTCGCCGAGGCTCCTGCCGCCGAGCCCACGCCCGCCGAGCGTCCCGCCGACGAGGCCGAGACGGCGCCCGCCGAGGCGCCCGCCGAGCCCGCGCCGGCCGAGCCCGAGGCTCCCGCCGCCGACGAAGCACCCGCTCCGGGCGACACGCCCGCGGCCAACTCGCCTGAGGCCGACGGCGCCGCCTAGGCGCCCGCGCCCTCTTCGCGGACCCGCTCGCCATGCCGCTCGGCGAGCGCGGTCACCGTCTCGAGGAACTCGGTGATCGTCGCCAGCTCCGCCGCGCTGAACCGGCCGGCGAGCGTCTGCTGCCAGTCGCGCATCAGCGGCCCCCAGATCGCGCCCGTCTGCTCGTAGTGGCGCTCGGTCACCTCGAGGTTGACCTTGCGGCGGTCGGCGTCGTCCCGGACCCGGCGCGCCAGCCCCGCGCGCTCCAGGCGGTCGGCCACGGCCGTCACCGCGCCGGTCGTCAGGCCGGAGGCGGTGGCCAGCTCGCCGGCGGTCAGCCCGCCGCGGCTCTGGATGAGGTCGAGGCACCGCAGGTCGGTGAGGCCGATCCCGAGCGCGGCGGCGGCGAGCGCGTCGAAGGCGCTCTCCTGGCTGGAGCTCGCGCGATAGGCGGCGATCAGCCGGCCGATCACCTCGTTCTTCGTCTCTCTTGACATGTATATCTCTTAGTAGCTAAGATACTTGAGGTCCGAGGGAGTCTACGGGACTCTCGCCAGAGCGCAAGGAGATGACGATGACCGGTCAGGTGGAGATGAAGCTCGAGCTCGTGACGGTTCCCGTGTCCGACGTGGACCGCGCCAAGGCGTTCTACGTCGAGCAGGCCGGCTTCAGCGCCGATCACGACCACACCGTCAGCGACGAGATTCGCTTCGTCCAGCTCACGCCGCCCGGCTCGGACTGCTCGATCTCGATCGGCCGGGGCCTCAGCGGGATGGCGCCGGGCTCGCTCGAAGGCCTGCAGGTCGTCGTCGACGACGTCGAGGCGGCGCGCGCGGCGCTCGCCGGCCGCGGGGTGGATGTCTCGGACGTCACCGACTTCCCGTGGGGGCGCTTCGTGTTCTTCGCCGACCCCGACGGCAACCGCTGGGCCGTCCAGCAGGCGGTCCGCCGCGCGTAGCGAGCGGAAGCATGGAGCGCGGGCGCGCGGGGAAGCCCTGACGCCATGAAGCTCCTGGTCCTCGCCACCGATCCCGTCGACGCCTCGGACCTGCGCGCCGCGCTGGACGGCGAGGAGCTCGATGGCGCGGAGGTGCTCGTCGTCTCGCCCGCGGTCAACGAGTCCGCCCTCGCGTTCTGGGTCTCCGACAGCGACGAGGCGATCCTCGACGCCGAGTCGACCGCGCAGAGCACCGCCGCCGCGCTCTCGCAGGCCGGCGCCCGCACTCACGCGCGCGCCGGCGAGAGCGAGCCGCTGCTCGCGCTGCAGGACGCGCTGACGACCTTCCCGGCCGACCGCGTCGTCGTCTTCACCCGCGACCAGGACTCGGCGCGCTACCGCGAGGACGACGTCGCGGGCGAGG
>JAOPZP010000014.1 GCA_025964055.1 Conexibacter sp. | reverse complement strand
GCCTTGGCCTTCTTGCGATCGGTGCGGCGCCGGCCCTTGGGCGTCTTGGTCTCGCCCTGCAGGAACTCCGACATGTCGCTGATGCCCTTGACGATCGAGGCGGCGGTGATGCCGTTGTCCTCGTTGTACTTGAGCTGGATCGCGCGGCGGCGGTCGGTCTCCGACAGCGCGGCCTTCATCGCCGCGGTCTCCTTGTCGGCGTACATGATCACCGTGCCGTCGACGTTGCGCGCCGCTCGGCCGATCGTCTGGATCAGCGAGGTCTCCCCGCGCAGGAAGCCCTCCTTGTCGGCGTCGAGGATCGCGACCAGCGAGACCTCGGGGAGGTCGAGCCCCTCGCGCAACAGGTTGACGCCGACCAGCACGTCGTACTCGCCGAGCCGCAGGTCGCGGATGATCTGGATCCGCTCGAGCGTGTCGACCTCGGAGTGCAGGTACCGGACCTTGAACCCCATCTCCAGCAGGTAGTCGGTGAGGTCCTCGCTCATCTTCTTGGTGAGCGTCGTCACGAGCACGCGCTCGTTCTTGTCGACGCGCTCGCGGACCTCGTTCATCAGGTCGTCGATCTGGTTGCGCGTCGGGCGGACGTCGACGTGCGGGTCGATGATCCCGGTCGGGCGCACGATCTGCTCGACGACCGCGCCGGAGTGGGCGCGCTCGTACTGGCCCGGCGTGGCCGAGACGAACAGCATCTGCGGCGTGATCGAGAGGAACTCCTCGAAGCGCTGCGGGCGGTTGTCCAGCGCGCTGGGCAACCGGAAGCCGTAGTCGATCAGCGTCGCCTTGCGCGAGCGGTCGCCCTCGTACATGCCGCCGATCTGCGGCACGGTCTGGTGCGACTCGTCGATCATGCAGACGAAGTCGTCGGGGAAGTAGTCGATCAGGCAGTACGGCCGGTCGCCGGGCATGCGGCCGTCGAGGATGCGCGAGTAGTTCTCGATGCCGTTGCAGAAGCCCATCTCCCGCAGCATCTCCATGTCGTACTGGGTGCGCTGGCGCAGGCGGTGGCTCTCCAGCAGCTTGCCCTCGGCCTCGAGCTCCTGCGTGCGGAAGTTCAGCTCGCGGCCGATCTCCTCGACCGAGCGCTCGACCGTCCCCTCGCGCACGTTGTAGTGCGAGGCCGGCCAGATCGCCGCGTGCTCCATGTCGCCCTTGACCAGCTCCCCGGTGAGCGGGTCGAACTCCTGCAGCGACTCGACCTCGTCGCCGAAGAACGTCGCCCGGTAGGCGGTCGTCTCGGAGTAGGCGGGGAAGATCTCCAGCGCCTCGCCGCGCACGCGGAACGTGCCGCGGCCGAGCGCTTGGTCGTTGCGCGTGTACTGGATCGTCACGAGCTTGCGCAGCAGCAGGTCCCGGTCGATCGACTCGCCCTTCTTGAGGACCACCAGGTTGTCGTTGTACGTCTCCGGCGAGCCGAGGCCGAAGATCGCCGACACCGAGGCCACGATGATCACGTCGCGCCGGCCGAAGAGGGCGGCGGTGGCGGCGTGGCGCAGCCGGTCGATCTCCTCGACCGACCGCTCGACCGTGCCCTCGCGCACGTTGTAGTGCGACGCCGGCCAGATGCCGATGTGCTCCATGTCGCCGTGCACGAGCTCGCCGGTGAGCGGGTCGAACTCCTGCAGGGACTCGACCTCGTCGCCGAAGAACGTGGCGCGGTAGGCCGTCCTCTCGGCGTAGGCCGGGAAGATCTCCAGCGCTTCGCCCCGCACGCGGAACGTGCCGCGCCCGAGCGCCTGGTCGTTGCGGGTGTACTGGATCGTGACCAGCTTGCGCAGCAGCAGGTCGCGGTCGATCTCCTCGCCCTTCTTGAGGAGCACGAGGTTGTCGTTGTAGGTCTCCGGCGAGCCGAGGCCGAAGATCGCCGACACCGAGGCCACGATGATCACGTCGCGCCGGCCGAAGAGGGCGGCGGTCGCGGCGTGGCGGAGCCGGTCGATCTCCTCGTTGATCGCCGAGTCCTTCTCGATGTACAGGTCCTTGCTCGGGACGTACGCCTCAGGCTGGTAGTAGTCGTAGTAGGAGACGAAGTACTCGACCGCGTTGTCGGGGAAGTAGCTGCGGAACTCGTTGCACAGCTGCGCGGCCAGCGTCTTGTTGTGCGCCATGACCAGCGTCGGCCGCTGCACCCGCTCGATGACCGAGGCCATCGTCATCGTCTTGCCGGTGCCCGTGGCGCCGAGCAGGGTGGTCATCGGCACGCCGGCGCCCAGCGCCTCGACGATGCCGTCGATGGCCTTCGGCTGGTCGGCCATAGGGCTGTACGCGGCGTCGAGGCGGAAGGGCGGCATCAGTCCAGGGTAGCCCGCGCGCAGGTCGCCACGGGGGCCCGGTTTGCCACGCCCGAGCGCCGGAGACACCACCTCCATGGCGACTGCAGCGGGCGGCCGGGAGGGGTTCACGGGAGGCGGCGGCGGCACCGCCGCGGGCGGCGGACCCTGGGCTCGCAAGCCCGCCAGGCAGCTGGTCGCCGAGACCGGCGACGCCGGTGGCCTGCGCAAGGCGGTCGGCGCGGTCAGCCTGACCGCGATGGGCCTCGGGGCCATCATCGGCACCGGCATCTTCGTGATCATCGGCGAGGCGATCGGCCTGAGCGGCCCCGCCATCGTCCTGAGCTTCGCGCTGGCGGGGATCACCTGCGTCTTCAGCGCGCTCAGCTACTCGGAGCTCGCCTCGACGATCCCGGTCTCCGGGTCGGCCTACACCTACTCCTACGCCACGCTCGGCGAGCTCGTCGCGTGGATCATCGGCTGGGACCTGATCCTCGAATACGGCGTGTCGGTCGCGGCGATCGCCGTGGGCTGGGGCGGCTACCTGCAGTCGCTGCTGGACTCGGTGCTCGGGGTCCACCTGCCCGACGCGATCTCCAAGGCGCCCGGCGACGGCGGCACGTTCAACCTGCCCGCGGTCGTCCTCGTCCTCGCGGTCGCCGCCCTGCTGTGCGTCGGGGTGCGCGAGAGCGCCCGGACCAACACGGCGATGGTCGCCTTCAAGCTCACGGTCCTGATCCTCTTCGTGATCCTCGGCGGCTACGCCCTGCTGTTCCACAAGGGCGGCGGCGCCGGCGGCTTCTCGCCGTTCGCCACCCACGGGTTCTCCGGCGTGGTCGACGCCGCGGCGCTGATCTTCTTCGCCTACATCGGCTTCGACGCGGTCTCGACGTCGGGCGAGGAGGCCGAGAAGCCCCAGCGGGACCTGCCGCTGGCCATCATCGGCTCGCTGGTGATCGCCACGATCATCTACATCGTCGTCGCGGTCGTGACCGTCGGCCTGGCGCCACCGTCCAAGCTGAGCGCCTCCACGGCGCCGCTGGCCGATGCGCTGAAGATCGGCGGCGGCTACGGCAGCTGGGCGGCCGACGTCCTGAGCCTCGGGGCGCTGGTGGCGATCACGTCGGTCGTCCTGACGATCCTCTACGGCCAGACCCGGATCATGTTCGCGATGACCCGCGACGGGCTCCTGCCGCGCAGCTACGGCAAGCTCTCCAAGCGCCGGACGCCGGTGCGCATCACCGTGAGCTTCGCCATCGGGATCGCGCTGCTGGCCGCCTTCGTCCCGCTGACGCAGATCGCCAAGCTGGTCAACATCGGCACGCTGTTCGCCTTCGTCCTGGTCAACGTCGGCGTGATCGTCCTGCGCCGGACCGAGCCCGACATGGAGCGCGGCTTCCGGGTTCCGTTCGTCCCGTGGTTCCCGCTGATCGGGATCGCGCTGTGCATCTACCTGATGACCCGGCTCGAGAGCACGACCTGGCTGCGCTTCGGCGTGTGGCTCGTCCTCGGCCTGGCGATCTACTTCGTCTACGGCCGCACCCACTCGCGCCTGCAGCGCGGCGACCGGGAGCCGCTCGTCGAACCGGCGCGCGCGCCCTAGCTCGGCCGCACACGCCGGACCCGGCCCTCGGGTCCGACGTGCCAGGCGGCGCCGGTGCCGAACACCGCGCCGTCGACCAGCAGGGCGCCCTCGTCCAGCGCCCAGCCCTCGCTGACCAGCCCCTCCTGGACGGCGTGCACGAGCCGGCCGAGCGTGCCCCACTGGGCGGCGTGCGCGTCGACGGCGTGCTCGACGAGCCCGAGGCCGGAGCGGACCGTGACGACGTCGAGGTCCTCCCCGCTCTCCTCCGGGCAGACCGCCCCGCCGTCGGCGGCGCGCCAGCCGCCGATGATCGCGTCGCGGGCGGCGATGGACGCGCCGGCCGAGAACCCGGCGTAGGCGACGCCCGCGGGCGGATGCCAGCCGGCGAGCACCTCGAGGTACAGCGGCGTCAGCCCGCCCGCGACGTAGATCCCGGCCACCCCGGCGACGTCCTCGTCGGCGATCGGGCGCTGCGCGCTCAGCACGACGACCCGCACGTCCTGGTCGTCGGCGCCCGCATCGATCAGCGTCGTGCGCCAGCGATCGGCGTCGACGCCCTCGCCCTCGTCGGCGACCAGGCAGGCGATCGGGCCGCCCGCGCAGGCGGCGACGAAGGGGCGGTGGGCCGGGAGCACCTGCTCGGGCTCGCGGCCGCCACCGATGAGGAACGGACCTGAGGACATGCCCCGGGTCTATCAGGCCGGGCGCCCGCGGTCAGGAGACGGGCCATTGGAGTTCGACCGACGTCGAACCATTCCGCTACCCTGAAGGCGTGGACATCTTCCAGCCCGCCACCGAGGACCTCGACCTCACGACCGTGCTCCAGGCGCTCGGCGATCCGGTGCGGCTGCAGATCGTCCGCCTGCTGGCCTCCAGCGGCGAGCAGGTCTGCGGCACCGTGGATCTCGGGATCAGCAAGTCCACGCGCTCGCACCACTTCAAGACCCTGCGCGAGGCCGGCGTGACGTTCACGCGCGTCGAGGGCACCCACCGGCACATCTCGCTGCGCCGCGACGACCTCGAGACGCGCTTCCCGGGCCTGCTCGACGCGGTGCTGCAGA
>JAOPZP010000562.1 GCA_025964055.1 Conexibacter sp. | reverse complement strand
GCCTTCGCGCGGACACCGGGAGCCCGACGGGGCGCCCGGTGCCCGCGCTCACCGCTACGCCTTGGCCTTCGCCTTGCTCTTGGACTTCTTGGTCACGCTGCCCTTGCCGTCCTTGCCCACGACGCGGAAGGCGCCGCGCATGAACGGATGGATGCGGCAGAAGTACGTGTAGGTGCCCGCCGCGAGGCTCTTGGGCGTCTTCCACGTGTTGCGGTTGGCCGCCGGCGTGAACTTGCCGCCGAAGCCGGCGATCGGCAGGTTGGGGCCGTAGCCCAGCTCGCCCGAGTCGAACTGCACGTCGCCGTTGGCCAGCGGGTAGGCGATGCCCGTCGTGCCGGTGCAGGGCTGCTTGCACGCGGTGATCGTGTGGTACGCCGACCCGGACGGCGTCATGGCCTTCGTCGCATCCAGGTTGGTGAACTTCAGCGAGCGGCCGGCGCGCACGACCGGCGGGCGGCCGCCGGCACCGGTGAGGCTGAGGTCGCCGCTGCCGTAGATGTAGCCCTTGATGTCCACGTTGGACGGCGCGGAGCCGTCGAGGATGTCGCGGGCGTCGGGCAGGCCGGAGTCGACGCGGCCGCCGTGGTTGTCGTTCTCCTTGAGGTGGCCGTGGGTCACCAGGCCGTGCCAGTCGGGCGCCTGCGTGAACGGATCGGTCGCGCCGCCGACATGCCCCTCGGCGTAGAACACCACCATGATGCCCATGGACTCGTACCACGAGGCCTTGCTCGTGTCGTAGGTCACCGTCGTGTTGATCACGTCGCCGGCGTTGAGCGGGACGCGCCAGTCGGGCTTGGTGCCGGTCAGCGAGACGTCCCAGGAGACGGCGCCGGCGGGCTCGTAGTACTTGGCCTCGGAGCGGAACAGCTCCTGGGTCTTGGCGCCGCGCGTCGCCTTCAGGTCGGTGTACAGCCCGCCCGGGTGCAGGTGGCCGGCGGTGGTGATCAACGTGATGTCGTTGGGCACCGTCCACTGGTGGGCGACGCCGATGTCCTTCTTCTGCGCCGCCGACGCCTGCGTCGGGAACGTGAACTTGCCCTTGGTGCCGCTGCCCTTCAGCGCGTCGAAGACGGGGTAGGGCTTGATCCCCGAGACGTCCATCCACAGCGGCTTGACCTCGGTGATGCCCTGGGCCGCGGGCTCGCTGTCGGGGACGAAGTCGATGTCGTACTTGATGTACACCGAGTCCGGGTTGGGTGTGAGGTTGTGGATCATGTAGTTCATGATCCAGCCGTCGCTGGGGTCGTAGTGGTACCCGAAGCCCTGCGGCTGGCTGAAGATGGTCTTCTCCTCGCCGGCCGCGAACGTCGGGTACAGGCCGCCCTGGCGGGCGACGAGCCAGACGCCATGGTGCAGGTGGATCACGTCGACGCGCGGCGTGTCGTGGCCGCCCTGGCTGTTGACCTTGGCGTAGACGAGGTCGGGCGCGAAGCGCGTGATGAAGCCGGGGACCGTCGGCTTCTGGGTGTTGGCGCTCGCCTCGATCGTGTTCTGGCCGGGAGAGATCTTGATCGGGCCGTACAGGTAGGACAGGTGCTGCTGGCCGGGGTAGGTGGCCGACGGGACGGTCTGGACGGCCGAGATGTGCGCGCCGGGAAGGGCGTCGGCGGCGCTCGCCGTACCGCAGAGGGCGGTGAAGGCGAGCAGGGCGGCCAGCGCGGTCAGGGCGCGGGCGGGCGAGAACGGACGGGGCGACATGGGACTGGGACGGGTCCTTGCGAGATGCCGGTCGTGTTGACCGGGCGGTCAGCAGATCGGCGCGAGCGTAACGCCTTGTTGACCGCCCGGTCAACTGCGCGTTACCCTCGTCCCCCGGTGAGCCCTCCCAAGAGCACCCGCCTCCCGCACGACGAGCGCCGCCAGCAGCTGGTGCTCCTCGGGCTGGAGCTCCTGGGCCACACCCCGCACGACCAGGTCTCGATCGGCGAGATCGCCCGCGCGGCGGGGATCTCCAAGGGCCTGCTGTACCACTACTTCCCGACCAAGAGCGACTTCGTCGTCGCCGTGCTGCGCGCGTCGCGCGACGAGCTGGAGCGCCGGATGGCGCCCGACCTGTCGGTGCAGCTGAGCGCCGGCGGGCGGCTCGACGCGAGCATCGACGCGTTCCTGGCCTACGTCGAGGATCACGCGACGGGGTTCCTGGCGATCGCCCGTGCGCGGGCCGGCGACGACGAGGCGATCCGGGCCGTCCTGCAGGAGGGGCGCCGGCGCCGGGTCAGCCGGATGGTCGACTTCGCCGCCGCGCTGGCGGGCGCCGAGCGCGCCGACGTCGAGTCCCCGGCGATGGACGCCGCCATCGAGGGCTGGCTCTCGTTCTGCGAGGGCGTGGTGGTCCACTGGCTGGCCGGCCGCCGCGACCTGCCCCGCACCGACGTCCTGCACCTCCTGCGCCAGAACCTCCTGGCCGTCTACGAGTCGCTGGCCGGCATCGACTCCCGGCCGGCGATCACCCGGCTGGCCGAAGCATCCTCCCGCCTGGCCGCCCCGACCCCGGTCGCCTAGCCCCTTTCCGCAGTAGGTGTGCGAGAACGGGGACTGTCCCCCTTTCTGCAGTGGGTGTGCGAAAAGGGGGACGGTCCCCCTTCCTGCGGTGGGTGTGCGAGAAGGGGGACGGTCCCCGTCAGGCGTTGGAGGCGGCTTCGGCGCGGGCGCGGGGGAGCTCCGGTGGGATGGGGCGTTGGTGGCGGGCCGTCGCGAAGACCCAGGTCTTCAGCGCGACGTAGCGGGTGATGGTCGCCGCGAAGCCGGCGACGACCAGGACGGCCAGCTCG
>JAOPZP010000556.1 GCA_025964055.1 Conexibacter sp. | reverse complement strand
CCGTGCCGGCCGCCGGCGACCCGCTCCTGCACCTCGGCCGCGATCTCGGCGAACGGCCGGCCCTTGGTCTCGGGGACGTAGCGCACGACGAACGCGAAGGCGAGGGCGCACACGGCGGCGAAGATCCAGAAGGTCGGGCCCTGCCCGATGGCGTTGACGACCGGGGCGAACGCGAGGCCGACGACGAAGCCGGAGAACCAGTTGACCGCCGTGGCGGCCCCCGCGCCGGCGGCGCGCGCATCCGGCGGGAAGATCTCGGAGATCAGCAGCCAGAAGATCGGGCCCAGGCCGATGGCGAACGCGGTGATGTAGGCCATCAGGAACACGAGCGACAGCCAGCTGCCCGCGCGACCGAGCGACAGCTCGAACGTGAGGCCCAGCAGCGCCAGGGAGACGCACGCGCCGGCGGCCGACGCCAGCAGCAGCGGGCGGCGCCCGCGCTCGTCGACCAGCCGGATGGACACCACGGTCGCCGCGACGTTCGCCAGGCCGATGAAGACCGACGAGAGCAGCGAGCTCGAGGCGCCGAGCCCGGTCCGCTCCATCACGCTCGGGGCGTAGGCGATCACCGCGTTGATGCCGGCCAGCTGCTGCATCGCGCCCAGCGTCACCCCGATGAGCACCGCCGGCGCGGCGGCCGACCGCATCAGTCCCGGCACGCCGATGCGCCGGGCCTCCTGCGCCGGAGAGCGGGCCAGGTCCTCCATCAGCCGCGGGGCCTGCTCCTCGTCGACGATCTGCAGGAGCACCTCGCGGGCCCGGTCGTGCTGCCCGTGCGCGGCGAGCCAGGCCGGCGTCTCGGTGGCGCGCGCCATGCCGGCGAGCATCGACGCCGACGGGACCAACCCGATGGCGAACATCGCCCGCCAGGACCCCGAGCCCGCGAACACGAGGCCCACGACGTAGGCCGCCACGATGCCGAGCGTGACCATCAGCTGGTTGAGCGTGACCAGCCGCCCGCGCGACCGGGGCGGCGCGATCTCCGACAGGTACAGCGGGGTGGTCGACGACACGGCGCCGACGGCCACGCCGGTCAGCGCCCGCGCGGCGAGCAGCACGCCGTAGCCGGGCGCGACCGTCGCGACCAGCGTGGCGACGATGAAGACCACCGCGATGAGGATCAGCGCCCGCCGGCGCCCGAGCGCATCCGCGGCGCGCCCCGCCAGCAGCCCGCCGGCCATCGCCCCGAGCGGCAGGACGCTGACCAGCGCGCCCTGCTGGAAGGCGTCCAGCCCGAACTCGCGGCGCACGAACAGCAGCGCCCCCGAGATCACCGCCAGCTCGTAGCCGAACACGAACCCGCCGAGCGCTGCCGCGAGCGCCCACCGCAGCAACGGCCGGCGGACCCTGCGCCTCTGCGCATCGCGGGGCTCCATGATGTACGCGTTGGCATAGGTCGGCCGCCCGTGTAGCCCAGGCGCTTGTCATGACCGCTCAGACGCCTATTGCGATGGGCGACGACGCCCCCTTGCAGCGCGACCGGAGAGGCCGCCAGATGTCCTCTGAGCATGAGCCCTACCCCCGGGAGGACAACGCCTTCCCGTACACCAATCCGCCCTCGGCGCCCGACCGCGAGCTGCTCGAGCGCACCTCCGGGCCGCGGCTGCACATCGCCGTGCTGGCACCCCCGTGGATCCCGGTCCCGCCACCGGGCTACGGCGGCATCGAGTACGTGGTCGCGCTGGTGGTCGACGCCCTGGTCGAGCACGGCCACGACGTCGAGCTGTTCTGCGCGCCCGGCTCGAGCTCCCGCGCCAAGGTCCACCCGCTGCTGGACCGGCCGCATCCCGAGAGCATCGAGCGGTCGCTGTTCGAAGGCGACCACGACGGCCGCGCGTTCCGCGCCATCGACGAGGCGGCCGCCGCCGGTCACCCGTTCGACGTCATCCACGACAACAGCGGGTACGTGGCGCTCGCGATGGCCGACCGGGTCGACACGCCGCTCGTGCACACCGTCCACGGCCCGTTCGACGCCAACACCAAGCCCTACTACGCCGTCCACGGGCACAACGGCGCGGTGGTCTGCATCAGCCACGCGCAGTCGCGCATGGCGCCCGAGCCGGAGATCGTCGACGCCGTCGTCCACAACCCCGTCGACGTCGACAACTGGCCGGTCGGCTACGAGAAGGAGGACTACCTGCTGTGGCTCGGCCGCATGGCGCCCGAGAAGGGCGCCCATCGCGCGATCCGGGTCGCCAAGGCCACGGGACGCCGGCTCGTGCTCGCCGGCCCGGTGCAACCCGGCCAGGAGCGGTTCTTCGCCAACGAGGTCCAGCCGCACATCGACGGCGAGACCATCCGCTACATCGGCGAGGTCGGCGGCGCCCGCAAGCAGCGGGTGTTCGCCGACGCCTTTGCCTTCCTCATGCCGATCCGCTGGCCCGAGCCGTTCGGCATGGTGATGGTCGAGGCGATGGCGGCGGGGACCCCGGTGCTGGCGTTCCCCGAGGGCGCGGCTCCCGAGATCGTCGAGGACGGCGTCTCCGGCTACCTCGTCGCCGACGAGGACGAGATGGCGGCGAGGGTCGACGACGCCGGGCGCCTGGACCCGCTGCGGATCCGCCGGTCCGCCGAGCGCTTCGCGCCCGACCGGATCGCCGCCGGCTACGAGGAGGCCTTCCGCGCGGCGATGCGCCACCTGTCCGGAGCGCGGTCATGAGCGCCGCGCCGGCCATGCCGCGCACCATCGCCCCGCACGAGGTGACGATGCCGCCGCGGAGCCTGGAGCGCTTCCGCGCGGTGCTCGCACCGGACCGGATGGCGGCGCTGGAGCGGGCGAGCGACGAGGCGCGGCGGCTGCTCGCCGGCCGCGTCGTCTGGAACGTGAACTCCACCGCCAAGGGCGGTGGCGTGGTCGAGCTCCTGCGGCCGCTGGTGGGCTACGCCCGGGGCGCCGGCGTCGACACGCGGTGGGTCGTCATCGACGGGCCGCCCGAGTTCTTCGCCGTCACCAAGCGCATCCACAACCGCCTCCACGGCACGCTGGGCGACGGCGGAGCGCTGGACGCCGACGCACGGCACGTCTACGAGAGCGTCCTCGCCGCCAACCTCGAGGCCTTCCCCGGAGAGGTGCGCCCCGGCGACGTCGTGATCCTGCACGACCCCCAGCCGGCCGGCCTCACCGCAGCGATGAAGGCCGCCGGCGCCGCCGTGATCTGGCGCTGCCACGTCGGCGTCGACGACCCCGACGACCTCGTCCGCGCCACCTGGGAGTTCCTGCGCCCCTACGTCGCACCGGCCGACCGGTACGTCTTCTCGCGCGAGGCGTTCGCCTGGGACGGGCTGGACCGCCGGCGCGTGGTCGTCATCCCACCGTCGATCGACGCGTTCTCCCCCAAGAACGTCGATCTCGACGACGACACGGTCGCGCGCACGCTGGCGATCGCCGGGCTCGTCGCCGGGGTCGCCGAGCCCGGCTCGGTCACGTTCGAGCGCGCCGACGGCACGCCCGGCCGCGTCGAGCGGCGCGCGCGGCTCGTCGAGGACGCACCGCTCCCGCCGGATGCGGCGGCGGTGGTGCAGGTGTCGCGCTGGGACGCGCTGAAGGACCCGATCGGCGTGGTGCGCGGGTTCGCCGAGCACGTGCCCGCCGACACGTCCGCGCACCTGGTGTACGTGGGGCCCGACGTCGAGGCGGTCGCCGACGACCCGGAGGGGCTGCAGATCCTGCGCGAGGCGATGGCCGTGCGGCAGGCGCTGCCCGCCGAGGTCCGGGCCCGCATCCATCTCGCGTCGCTGCCCATGGACGACCTCGACGAAAACGCCGTCATGGTCAACGCCATGCAGCGCCACGCGCGCGTCATCGCCCAGAAGAGCCTCGCCGAGGGCTTCGGGCTGACCGTCGCGGAGGCGATGTGGAAGGGGCGTCCGGTCATCGCCTCGCGGGTCGGCGGCATCCAGGAGCAGATCGTCGACGGCGTGAGCGGCGTGCTGCTGGACGACCCGCGCGACCTGGCCGCCTTCGGCGCCGCGACGACGGCGCTGCTCGACGACGCCCCGCGGGCCGAGCGCATCGGCCGCAACGCGCGCGAGCGGGTCCGCGACCGGTTCCTCAACGCTCGCACGCTGCTGGACTACTACGACGTCATCCGCCGGGCCCTGGGCGACCGCGAGCGCGTGGTCGCGCCGCAGGGGCCATGATCGCGAAGGGGTCGGCGCAGGAGCGGCGCTTGACGATGCCGCGGGCGGACCTATCGCAGGGCGTGTGACGACGACCGGCGCGCCGGACCCGCGGAGCGGGCCGGTGCTTCTCTGCTACGACGGCTCCGACGCGGCGACCGACGCGGTGGCCTACGCGGGAGCGCTGCTGCCCGGGGCGCGCGCGCTCGTCGTGAGCGTCTGGAAGCCCGTCGCCGAGGAGGCGCTCGCGCCGGCGGCCAAGCCGCCGCCGTCCGACGCGGCCGACGTCAACGACGAGAGCCGGGAGGCCGCCCTGCAGATGGCGCGCGTGGGGACGCGGCACGCCACGGCGGCCGGGCTCGACGCCGAGCCCGTGGCGGTCGAGGTGCTCGGACGCACGTGGGAGGTGATCGAGCTGGTGGCCGAGGAGCACGACGCCCAGCTCATCGTCTGCGGCACCGGGCGCGCCGGCGTGAAGTCGCTGCTGCCGGGCGACCTGCCGGGCGCGCTGGTCGATCACGCGAGCGTGGCGGTGCTCGTCGTGCCGTCATCCAAGGCGGCGGCCGACCGCCGTCGCGACGTGCGGGAGAGCCGCGCCGCGCGCCGCCGCGTCAGCGGCCGGGTGCGCTCGGGCTGAGGCGTCACGGCAACCTGGTGGGGTCGGGCGGGACGTTCGGGGGCTTCGCGCGCAGCAGCAGGTAGAGGCCGATGCAGAGGCCGATGCCCCCGACGATCATCAGGATCAGGCCGACGGTGTGGATGTCGACGCCGGAGACCGTGGTGGTCACGGCGAACTTCAGGATCGCCCCGGCGGCGATGAGGAACAGGCTGGAGCCGATGGTCATGTTCGCGTCCCCGGGCGGTCTGGCGCCGCGCCGACCGGCGTGTAGGACCCGCGCTTGCCGCCCTGGCCGATGCGGCCCTCCAGGACCGCCGTCCGCAGCGCCCGCCGGTAGCGGCCGGGGCCCCAGCCGCGCGCGGCCAGGCGCTGCTGGAGCTCGGCGCGGCTGAGCTCCCCGCGCTCCAGCGCCTGGACCAGGAGGTCGATCTCGCGGTCCAGCTCGCGGTCGGAGGCGGCCTCGTAGCGCGTCGCCCCGCCGGCGGTGCCCAGCATGCCGGGCGAGCCGTAGCGGCTGCCGCTGCCGGGCCCCGGCCGGAACCGGCGGAGGTGGTCGCGCGCGTGCCGCTCGGCGATGCGGCGCCGCAGGTCCTCCTCGCGGGCGCGGTCGGCCTCGGGGATCTCCGCCGGACCGACGTCGCCCTCCTCGGCGGTGAGCGGTGTCGCGATCGCCTCCAGCGATCGCTGCTCGGCCGGCACGCCCCAGCGCAGCTCCGCGAGCCCGCCGAGCAGCATCGCGCCCGCGCCGATGAGGAAGCCCGTCGCGACCTGGTCGGCGCTGCCGCTGTGGATGAACTGGCCGAACAGCAGCGGGCCGGTGATGCCGCCGATGGCGGTGCCGACCGCGTAGAACAGCGCGATGGCCAGCGCACGCGTCTCCATGGGGAAGATCTCGCTGACGGTCAGGTACGCGGAGCTCGCGCCGGCCGAGGCCAGGAAGAACGTGGCCAGCACGAACGCCATGAACGACCAGGTGGTGAGGTGCCCGCTGCGCAGCAGCAGGGCCAGCACCACGACGCTCGCCGCCGAGCCGAGGTAGGTCCCGGCGATCATCGGGATCCGCCCGACGGTGTCGAACAGGCGCCCCAGGAGCAGCGGGCCCAGGAAGTTGCTCACCGCGAAGAGCACCATGAAGTACGGGACGGTGCTGGAGCTGACGGCGAAGAAGCGGTTGAGGATCGTCCCGAGGTCGAAGGTCACCGCGTTGTAGAGGAACGCCTGCCCGATGAACAGCGACAGCCCGAGCAGCGCGCGGGTCGGGTAGCGGCGGGCCGCGACGCGGGCGATCTCGCGGAACGGGATCGCCTTGCGCTGCCGCACGGTGAGGTACTGGTCGGGCTCCGGGAGGTCGACGCCCGCCTCGGCGCGCACCTCCGCCTCGATCTGCGCGACGATGCGCTCGGCCTCCTGCTCGCGGCCGTGGATGAACAGCCAGCGCGGGCTCTCGGGGACGTGGCGGCGCACGAACAGGATGCCCACGCCCAGGAGGGCTCCGGCGCCGAAGGCCAGGCGCCAGCCGACGTCGGTGGCGAAGATCGACCGGTCGAGCAGCAGCAGGGAGACGAGGCCGCCGACGGCGGCACCCACCCAGAAGCTGCCGTTGATGGCGAGGTCCACCCGGCCGCGGTTGCGGGCCGGGATCAACTCGTCGATGGCCGAGTTGATGGCGGCGTACTCGCCGCCGATGCCCATGCCGGTCAAGAAGCGGCAGAGGAAGAAGTACCAGGGCGCGAACGCGAAGGCGGTGGCCACGGTCGCGGCGATGTAGAGGAGGAGCGTGACCATGAACAGCTTCTTGCGGCCGTGGCGGTCGGTGAGCTGCCCGAACAGGAGGGCGCCGAGGCAGGCGCCCGTCACGTAGAGGGCGGCGGCGATCCCGACGTCGGCGGTGCTCATGTGGATGCCGCTGCCGCTCTCGGTGAGCCGCGGGGCGATCGCGCCGACGATCGTGACCTCGAGCCCGTCGAGGATCCACACGGTGCCCAGCCCGATCACGATCCGCCAGTGGAAGCGCGACCACGGCAGCCGGTCCAGCCGCGCCGGGATGTTGGTCCGGATGGTCGGGGAGGCTTCCGCGGTGCTCATCGGCTGCGCGCTCCCGGGAACGGTGGGGGCGCCCTCACGCTGGAGGAGTAGGCCCGCGTCCCGCTACGGCAAGCGCGGCGTCGCGGGCCGGGCCCGGAAGAGCAGCCGGTAGACCACGATGAAGTAGATCACTGCGAGCGGGATCGCGATCGACCACCAGACCAGCGCGATCCCCAGCGCATGGTGGCCGGTGGCGGCGTTGGCGACGGTCAGCCCGTACGGGCGGTGCTCGTGCGCCGGCAGGATGTAGGGGTAGAGGCCGGCGGCCATGGTCGTCAGCAGCCCGGCGATGAACGCGCCCGACGCCGCGAAGGCCTGCGACCACCGGCCGGCGCGCTGCCACGCGGACTCGGCGCCGAGCGCGCCGAGCGCCAGCACCGGGAACGCGAGGCGCCACGGGTGGTCGGCGAAGTGGGTGAAGAGCTCGCTGCGCACGGCGTACGTGGGACCGGCGCAGCCCAGGGCCAGCACGAGCTTTCCCCACCACAGCCGGCGCGCCCAGCCGCGGGCCCGCTGCGCCAGGGGGTCCGCCGCCCGCCACGCCAGGAAGCTCGCGCCGTGCGCGGTGAGCACGACCAGGCCGAACAGCCCGATGAGCAGCGCATACCAGTTGAGGATGTCGAACAGCGCAAGGTGGAAGTAGCCGTCGGGGCCGAGCGGCACGCCCCGGACCACGTTGCCCAGCGCCACGCCGAACACCATCGCCAGCGCCGCCGACGACAGCCAGAACACCGTGTCGCACGCCGTGCGCCAGAGCGGGTTCTCGAACTGGCGCCGCAGCTCGATCCCCAGCCCGCGGCCGATGAGGAGCCACAGCACGAGGATCATGCCGAAGTAGAGGCCGCTGAACGCCGACGCGTAGGCCCGCGGGAACGCCAGGAACAGGACGCCGCCGCCCGCGATCAGCCACACCTCGTTACCGTCCCAGATCGGCCCGATGAGCTCGGTCGCCTCGTCGCGCTCGCCGCGGTCCAGCAGGCGCGACAGGGCTCCGACGCCCAGGTCGAAGCCGTCGAGCACGACGTAGCTGGTGATCATGAACGCGACGATGATGAAGAAGACGGTCGCCATGTCAGGTCCTCGCCGCGGAAGTCGGCTCGGCGGGAGCCGGCTCCGCCGCCGACGGCTCGGAGGCCTCGGCCGCGGTCGGGCCGCGCGCGACGATCCGCACGGTGAGCAACACGTACAACATGCCGATCAGCAGGTAGAGGCCGGCGAAGCCCAGCAGCGTGAACAGGCCGGTGCCGGCCGGCACCGAGCTCGCCGGCGAGGCGCCCGCGGCCGTGCGCTGAAGACCGAAGACCACCCACGGCTGGCGGCCGGTCTCCGCCACGGTCCAGCCCGCGATGTTGGCGATGTAGGTCAACGGCCACGCGAGCATGAGCGCCCACAGCATCCGCGTGGATCGGAAGAGCGTGCCGCGCCAGAGCAGGAACGCCCCGATGACCGCGATCGCCCACAGGATCGTCCCCAGCCCCACCATGATGTGGTACGCGTAGTAGACGAGCGGCACCGAATCCGGCCAGCGATCGGTCGGGATGTCGTCGAGCCCGCGAACCTGCGCGTTCCAGCGCCGCGAGGTCAAGAACGACAGGACCTTCGGCATCTCGATCGTCGACTCGAGCGTGCGCCGCTCCGTGTCGGGGTTGCCGATGATCGTCAGCGGCGCGCCGCGCGCGCTGGGGAAGAGGCCCTCCATCGCCGCGAAGGCCGACGGCTGGTAGCGCGCCACGCGGCGGGCGTGCTGGTCGCCGGTCGGGAAGATCTGCAGCGTCGTGAAGATCAGCGCGGCCACCACGCCGACCTTCAGGCACACGCGCGAGAACGCCTCGTGGCGCCCGAGCAGCGTGTAGAGGGCGCCCGTCCCGGCGAGCACGAACGCTCCCGTGACCACCGCGCCGCTCATGTTGTGCGTGTATTGCCAGAAGGCCCACGGGTTGCCGAGCAGCCCCCAGAACGAGTTCAGCTGCGCCCGGCCCCCGTGGAGCGCGTAGGCGACGGGATGCTGCATCCAGGCGTTGGTGACGATGATGAAGAAGCCCGAGACCCACGAGCCGGCGAAGACCAGCAGCGCCGCGATCCAGTGCCAGCGCGGGCCGATGCGGTGGCGCCCGGCGATGAACGCGGCGAGGAACGTCGACTCCAGGAAGAAGGCGAAGGTCCCCTCCATGGCGAGCGTCTGACCGATGACCCCGCCCGAGAAGTTCGAGAACTGCGCCCAGTTGGTGCCGAACTGGAACTCCAAGACCACGCCGGTCACCACACCGACTGCGAAGTTCACGGCGAAGATCCGCGCCCAGAACAGGGCGGCGTCGTCGTAGGTCGCGCGCTCCTGGGCGGTCTTGCGCAGGAGCGGCAGCCGCCGCCGCTCGCCGCCGAGGTAGGCCACCGTCTTCAGGTAGGCCAGCAGGAGCGCCAGGCCCATCGTGAGGATGGGGAAGAGGTAGTGGAACGTGACCGTCAGCGCGAACTGGAGCCGGTCCACGGTGACGTGGTTGCTCACCCACGCTGCTATAGGCCGGTCGGCCTACACGGCGACGTCAGCGCGCGTCGACCGGGGCGGGCGCCGGCCCGGTCACGAGGCGCAGGTGCTCCAGCGCCACGTCGCGCGCCCACTCGATGTGCGCCTTCATGCGCTTCCCGGCCTCCGCGGCGTCGCGGGCCTCCAGCGCTTCGAGGATGCCGAGGTGGTCCTTCCACGCCGTCGTGCGGTTCTCGGCCGAGTACGTCATGTAGGACTTGTAGATCAGCGGCACGGCCGAGACCTGGCGGATCATGGCCTCCAGCCGCTCGCTGCCGGCCGCGGCGACGATCGTGCCGTGGAAGGCGAAGTTCTCGTCGACGAGCTTGGGCAGGTCCTCGTCCTCCTTCTGCAGCTCGCCGTAGCGCGCGCAGCTGGCGCGCAGCGCCTCGAAGTCGTCGTCGGTGAGCCGTCCGGCGGCGATCCCGGCCGCGTGGCCCTCCAGGATCGCGCGCAGCGAGTGCAGCTCGTGCAGGTCGTCGTGGCTGAAGTTGCGCACGGCCGCGGGCCGGTTGGGCGGCATGTCGACCAGGCCGTCGGAGTGCAGGCGCAGCAGCGCCTCGCGGACCGGCGTGCGGCTGATGCCGAGCTGGCGCGCCAGGCTCTCCTCGCCGAGGACCTGGCCGCCTGCGAGCTCTCCCGACAGGATCGCGTGGCGCAGCAGACGGGCCGCCGCGACGCTCGTCTTCTCTCCCAGGACGACGGACTGGTCAACGTTGAAGGACACTCGTGGGATCTTACGCGGGTGGATGTCGCATACCGGCGTCTTGCACATCGTATACATGTATGCAACCCTTGCAGAGCATGTATGACGAGAACACCGAGCAGACGTACGAGCGCGCCGGCTTCGGCGCCACGGTCCCACGCGGCGCCCGCCCGGCGATCGTCGTGGTCGACCTGAGCCGCGGCTTCACCGAGGCGCGCTGGCCGACCGGCGCCGACCTCACCGACGTCGTCGCCGCCACGGCGCGCGTGATCGCCGGGGCGCGGGACATCGGCGCCCCCGTGATCTTCACGACCATCGCCTACGACGCCGCTGAGGCCGAGGGCGGCGCCTACGCCTGGCTCGACAAGGCGCCCGGGCTCCGCGTGCTGCGCTCGGGCTCCGAGCTGGTCGACCTCGACCCGCGCCTGCCGGTCGCCGCCCGCGACCCGCTGATCGTCAAGAAGGGCGCGTCGGCGTTCTTCGGGACCCACCTCGCCGCCACGCTCACGAGCCTGCGCGTCGACACGGCGATCATCTGCGGCGCGACGACGAGCGGCTGCGTCCGCGCCAGCGTCGTCGACGCGGTGCAGTCGGGCTTCCCGGTGCTGGTGCCGCGCGAGTGCGTCGGCGATCGCGCGTCCGGCCCGCACGACGCCTCGCTCTTCGACATCGACGCCAAGTACGGCGACGTGGTCGCGCTGGAGGACGTGCTGGGGTATCTCGCCGGCCTCGCGGCCGTCGAGGCGGCCGGGTCATGAACGTCGTCCTGCTGCCGGGCGACGGCATCGGACCGGAGGTCGTCGCCGAGGCGGCCCGCGTCCTGAGCGTCGTCGAGCCCGGGCTCACGCTGGCCGAGCACGCCATCGGCGCCGCCGCCATCGACGCCTTCGGCGACCCGCTGCCCGACGCGACGCTCCAGGCCTGCCGGACGGCCGACGCGATCCTCATGGGCGCGGTCGGCGCGGGCGACTACGCCTGGTCGGCGCGCAACCCCGAGGACGGCATGTTCGCGCTGCGCCGGGAGCTCGACGTGTACGCCAACCTGCGTCCGTCCACCGGCGACGGGATCGACCTGATGATCGTGCGCGAGCTCGTCGGCGGCCTGTACTTCGGCGCGCGCGGCACGCGGCCCGACGGCACGGTCTTCGACACCTGCGAATACCACCCCGACCAGGTCCGGCGCGTCGTGCGCAAGGGCTTCGAGCTCGCACGGGCGCGCTCCGGCCGGCTGACGTCGGTCGACAAGGCCAACGTCCTGGCGACGTCGCGGATGTGGCGCGGGGTCGCCGACGACCTGTCGGCCGAGTTCCCCGACGTGACGCTGGACCACCTGCTGGTCGACACCGCCGCCATGCGCATGGTCCAGGACCCGGCGCAGTTCGACGTCATCGTCACCGAGAACACCTTCGGCGACATCCTCTCCGACATCGCCGCGGCGCTGACCGGCGGCCTGGGCGAGGCCGCATCGGCCTGCCTGAGCGACAGCGGGCCCGGCCTCTTCGAGCCGGTCCACGGCACGGCGCCCGACATCGCGGGCCGCGGGGTCGCCAACCCGACGGCGACGATCCGGTCGGCGGCGCTGCTGCTCGAGCACGGGCTCGGCAACCCGGAGGCGGCCCGCCGGCTCGACGCCGCGCTGGACCGCGTGACGGCCCAGGGCGGCACGCCCGACCAGGGCGGCACGTGGACGACGGCGCAGGTCGGCGACGCGCTGATCGCCGACCTCGCGGCCGACAAGGAGGTGGGCGGTGTCGGTGCCTAGGGTCAGCGACGCGGCCCGCGCCGACCTCGCCGCGGTGGAGGCCGAGAGCCGCTGGGTGCAGAGCGGCGTCGTGCGCCTGCACGTGCTCGACTACGGCGGCGACCGCCGTCCGCTGGTCGTCCTGCCGGGCATCACCAGCCCCGCCGTGACGTTGGACTTCGTCGTCCGCGAGCTGCGCGACCTCGTGCGCCCGGTCGTGCTCGACGCGCGCGGGCGCGGCCTGTCGGACACCGGCCCCCACTACGCGATCGAGGACTACGTCGAGGACGTCGAGGCCGTCGTCGCCACGCTCGGCCTGCAGGAGCCGCTCCTGCTGGGCCACTCGATGGGAGCGCGGATCGCCAGCTGGGCGGCCGCCCGCAGCGCCGTGCCGTTCGGTGGCTCGATCATCGTCGACCCGCCGCTCAGCGGCCCGGGGCGCGGGGGCTACCCGACCCGGCGCGAGGCGTTCCTCGAGCAGTTGCACGAGGGCCAGCGCGGGACGACCGCCGACGAGGTCCAGCGCTTCTACCCGCGCTGGTCGCGCACCGAGCTCGAGCTGCGCGCGCGCTGGGTGGCCAGCTGCGACGAGGCGGCGGTGCTCGAGAGCTTCCGGCAGTTCTCCGAGGTGGAGGACTTCTTCAGCTGGTGGCCGGAGGTCCCGGCACCGGCGGCGCTGATCTACGGCGGCGCGAGCCCCGTGGTCACCGCCGAGGGAGCGCGCGAGGCGGCGCAGGCCAACCCCGCGGCGACCGTGCACGAGGTGCCGGGGGCCGGTCACATGGTTCCCTGGGACGAGCTCGACGCCTTCATGGCCATCGTCCGTCCCCTGCTGGCAGCACACGTCCAGGCCCCGGCCGCGGCATCGCGACCCTGAACCCCAGAGCAACGAGGAGAGAGAACATGCGCGTCCCCACCTTCGTGGAAATGTGTCGTGAGGAGCTGGCGCTCTGCGGCATCGTCGAGGGCAGCACCGTCGCGGTGCTGTCGCAGGGCCATCAGCGGTCGGAGTACGTCGACGCGTTCCTGGCCGCGGCCGACGCGCTCGGCGCGACGGCGTTCAACGTCAACCTGCCCCACGTGGGCGGGAGCCTGGACGGCGACGTCGGCGCGTGGGAGGTCGGCGAGACGCCGCTGGCCGGCAACCGCCCGGCGATCGAGGCGCTCAAGGGCGTCGACCTCGTCGTCGACACGATCTTCCTGCTGTTCTCCAAGGAGCAGCTGGAGATCCAGGAGTCGGGCACGCGCGTGCTCCTCTGCATCGAGCCGATCGAGCACATCCGCGCGATGGCGCCGTCACGCCGCCTGCGCGAGCGCGTCGAGGCCGGCGGGGAGCTGCTCGGCAACGCCAAGGAGCTGCGCTTCACCAACGCGGCCGGCAGCGACGTCACCTACAAGCTGGGCTCCTACCCGGTCATCACGCAGTACGGCTACACCGACACGCCGGGCCGCTGGGACCACTGGCCGTCGGGCTTCCTCTTCACCGGCGGCGCCGACGACGGCGTCGACGGCACGGTCGTGATCGCCCCCGGCGACATCATCTTCCCGTTCAAGTCCTACGTGCAGACCCCGATCGAGCTGACGATCGAGCAGGGGCGCATCGAGCACATCGGCGGCACCGTCGACGCCGACCTGCTGCGCGAGTACATGGCCTCGTTCAAGGACCCCGACGCCTACGGCATCGCCCACATCGGCTGGGGCATGCTGGAGACCGCGCAGTGGTCGATCCTGGCGACCGACCGGCGGGGCATGGGCATGCACGGCCGCTCCTTCTACGGCAACGTCCTGTTCTCCACCGGGCCCAACGGCGAGCTCGGCGGTCCCAACGAGACGCTCTGCCACGTCGACGTCCCGATGCGCAACTGCACGCTGTACCTCGACGACGAGCCGATCGTGGTCGACGGCGACATCGTCGTCGACGTCCTCAAGGCCGACGACGTCCCGGCCCGGGCGTGACCATGAGCGCCACCGACGCCACCGGCTCGTTCCTGAGCCCGCACGCGGTCGCGACGCCCCCCGGCGCCGAGGGCTGGGAGCAGCTGTACCCGTACTACGCGCTGCTGAGCGAGGCGACCAAGGACGTCGAGGAGCGCGAGCTCTGGTTCTTCGACGGCATGCACAACCCGTCGCCGATCTACCCGTTCGACACGATCATGACCGAGAACTGGTGGGTGGCGTGCAACCAGCTCACCACCCGCGTCTGGCAGATCCCGCCGTCGTGGGGCATCGACCACCGCATCATCAACGGGTACCTGTATATCAGCCCGCGCGGCGTGTCCGACCCCCAGCAGATCGCCGAGCGCGCCGAGCACTTCCAGCGCCGCGCCGGCCACTACTACGCCAACTGGGACGAGATCTACGACAACTGGATCGTCAAGGCCGAGGACTGCATCGGCCGGCTCAAGGCGATCTCGTTCGCGCCGCTGCCCGACCGCGAGCAGGAGTCGTTCGTCACCGAGCACCGCGGGCTGTTCAGCTCCTACGACCTGCTCACCAGCTACGACCGCCTGATCGAGAACCTCTTCGAGATGGGCGCCTACCACTTCGAGATGCTGAATCTCGGCTACGGCGCCTACCTGACGTTCAAGGAGTTCTGCCAGGAGGCGTTCCCGGGCATCACCGACCAGACGGTCGCGCGGATGGTCGCCGGCATCGACATCCTGCTGTTCCGCCCCGACGACGAGGTCCGCAAGCTCGCGCGGCTGGCCGTCGAGCTCGGCCTCGCCGACCTCGTCCGCGACACCGCCGACGCCAACGCGCTGCTGGCGGCGATCGGCGAGGCCCCGCGCGGCGACGAGTGGCTGCAGGCCCTCGAAGCCGCCAAGGACCCGTGGTTCTGGTACTCGACCGGGGCCGGCTACACGCACACGGACCGCGCCTGGATCGACGACCTGCGCCTGCCGTTCACGGCGATGCGCGGCTACATCGACAAGCTCGAGGCCGGCGAGGACATCGACCGCCCGCTGGAGCGCGTCCTGGAGGAGCGCACCCGCATCACGGCCGAGTACCGCGAGCTGCTGGGCACCGACGACGACCGCGAGGCGTTCGACCAGCTCGTGCAGCTGGCCCGCACCGTCTACCCCTACGTCGAGAACCACAACTTCTACGTCGAGCACTGGCACCACTCGATCTTCTGGTCCAAGGTCCGCGAGCTCGGCGACGTGTTCGTGGCCCACGGCTTCATCGCCGACCGCGAGGACCTGTTCCTGCTGCACCGCAACGAGATCCACTCGGCGCTGTATGACCTGATCATCGGCTGGGCCGCCGGCACCGGCGGCCGCGGGCCGACCCACTGGCCGCCGATCGTCGAGGAGCGCAAGCGCCAGCTCGCCGCGCTGCGCGAGTGGACGCCGCCGCCGGCGCTCGGCACGCCGCCCGACGCGATCACCGAGCCGCTGACGATCATGCTCTGGGGCATCACGACCGAGCGCGTGCAGGAGTGGCTGGGGGCGTCGGACCCCGACGCGTCCGAGCTGCGCGGCGTCGCCGCGTCGCCGGGCAAGGCCCGCGGCCGCGCGATGGTCGTGACCGACCCCGAGCAGCTGCACGAGGTGCAGCGCGGCGACATCCTGGTCTGCCGCGTCACCGCGCCCAGCTGGGCGCCGGTGTTCTCGCGCCTCGGCGCGGCGGTCTCCGACGTGGGCGGGATCATGGCCCACACCGCGATCGTCTCGCGCGAGTACGGCCTGCCGGCGGTCGTCGGCACCGGCTACGGCACCCAGACCATCAAGACGGGGCAGCTGATCGAGGTCGACGGCGACACCGGCGTCGTCCGCATCCTCCAGGAGGGCGACGCATGACCGCGCTACGGACGATCGTCTGGATCGACCAGGCCGACGGCGCCGGGTCCGAGCTGCTCGGCGGCAAGCTGGGCAGCCTCGTCGAGATGACCGAGGCGGGCTTCGACGTCCCGCCGGCGTTCGGCATCACGACCGCGGCGTTCGCCCTGTTCGCCGAGCACACCGGCCTGCAGCAGGCCGCCAAGGAGCAGTGCGCCGGGCTCGACCTCGACGACCTCCAGGCCGTGGAGCGCGTGAGCGCGCAGCTGGCGCAGATCATCGAGGACGCGCCGATGCCGCCCCGGCTGACCGCCGAGGTGACGGAGGCCTACGAGGCCCTGGAGCAGCGCACCGGCATGCCGGGCGTGCCGGTCGCGGTGCGCTCCAGCGGCGTCAGCGAGGACCTCGAGGGCGCGAGCTTCGCCGGCCAGTACGACACCTACCTGTGGGTCTGCGGGCCCGAGGACGTCCTGCGCAACGTGCGCCGCTGCTGGGCGGGCCTGTTCGGCCCGCAGGTGCTGACCTACCGCCCGCAGGACGGCGTGCCGGTCATCGACGGCGACACGCTGCCCGGCATGTGCGTCGGCGTCCAGCAGATGGTGCAGGCCCGCGCGGCCGGGGTCATGTTCACGCTGGACCCGGTCAACGGCGACCGCTCCAAGATCGTGCTCGAAGGCTGCTGGGGGCTGGGGGAGGGCGTCGTCAAGGGCGACATCACCCCCGATCGCTTCCGCGTCGACAAGGTGACGCTGGAGCTGCTGGCCAGCGAGATCGGCACCCAGACCGAGGAGTACGGCTTCGACGAGGCCACGCGCGAGGTCGGCCTGCTGGCCGTCGAGCCCGAGCGCGGCGCGCAGCCGTGCCTGAGCGACGCCGAGGCGGTCGCGATCGCCGAGCTGGGCAAGCGCATCGAGCGCCACCGCGGCGCGCCGATGGACATGGAGTGGGCGATCGACCAGGAGGGCCGGCTGCACCTGCTGCAGGCGCGCCCGGAGACGGTGTGGGCGAGCAAGCCCGTCCGCTCGGTCACCGGCGACGGCGCGGGCGGCGCCGCCGTCGATCGCGTCCTGGCCAAGTTCATGAGCTTCGGAGCCGGGACGACCGGCCGGTGAAGGCCGCGCCCTTCGAGTACGTCAAGCCGGCGACGGTCGACGAGGCGCTGCAGGCGCTGGAGGACCACCTGGGCATGGCCCGGGTGCTCGCCGGCGGCCAGAGCCTCCTGCCGATGCTCGGGATGCGCCTGATGCGCCCGTCCGCGCTGGTGGACATCAACGGCCTGGCCGGCGAGCTGGGCCGCATCGAGGCGCGCGGCTCGGAGACCGTCGTCGGCGCGCTCGTGCGCTACGCGACGATCGAGTCCTCGCCCGTGGTCTCCGAGCGCCTGCCGTTGTTGCAGCACATCGTTCAGTACATCGGCGACCGCCAGGTGCGCAACCGCGGCACGATCGGCGGCGCGCTGGCACAGGCCGATCCGACCGGTGAGATGGCGCTGGCGTGCCTCGTCCTCGACGCGACGATCGTCGCGCGCACCACCCAGGGCGAGCGCGACATCCCGGCGGCCGACTTCTTCGCCGGCTCCTACGCGAGCGTGCTCGAGCCCGAGGAGCTGCTGGTGGCCGTGCGCTTCCCGCTGGCGCCCGATCACTGCCGCTTCTTCGAGCGCGGGCGCAAGCACAACGACTTCGCCGTCCTCAGCGTCGCCGTCGCCGCCAGCCGCGGCGCCGAGGGCCGGTGGGAGGGCGTGCGGATCGGGCTCGGCGGCGTCAACGACCGCCCGCTGCTCGCCGAGGCGGCCGCGGCCGCGCTCGAGGGCCGCACCTGGGACGACGCGACGATCGACGCGGCGGCCGCGCTCGCGATGGAGGTCGTCGACGCGCCCGACGACGTCCGCGCCGGGGCCGCCTACCGCGAGCACCTCGTCCCCATCCACGTCCGGCGCCTGCTGCGCGAGCTGGCCCAAGGGGAGCAGCGATGAACGAGCACATCGACATCACCGTCACCGTCAACGGCGAGGTCCACGAGCAGCGGGTCGAGGCGCGCACGCACGCGGCCGACTTCCTGCGCCACCAGCTCGGCCTGACCGGCACGCACGTCGGCTGCGAGCAGGGCGTCTGCGGCATGTGCACCATCCTGGTCGACGGGCAGGCGATCAAGTCCTGCCTGATGCTCGCCGCCCAGCTCGACGGCGCCGAGGTCGAGACCGTCGAGTCGCTGGCCGTCGACGACCGGCTCGACCCGCTGCAGCAGGCCTTCAAGGACGAGCACGCGCTGCAGTGCGGGTTCTGCACGCCCGGCTTCCTGATGACCGCCACGGCGCTGGCCCGCGAGGGGCGCCGCCTCGGCCGCGACGAGATCCGCCAGGAGCTCGCGGGCGTGCTGTGCCGCTGCACCGGCTACGACCACATCGTCGACGCAGTCGAGCATCACCTCGATGCGACCGCGGAGGCCCGCGCCGATGGCTAGGCCCACGGCACCGGCACCGCCGCGCGAGCGCGAGGCCGCCCCGGGCGGCATCGGGACCTGGGTCCCGCGCAAGGAGGACGACCGCCTGCTGCGCGGCGACGGCCGCTTCACCGACGACGTGGACCTGCCGCACACGCTCCACATGGCGGTGCTGCGCTGCCCGTTCCCGCACGCGCGGATCCGCGCGATCGACACCTCCGACGCCGAGCGCATGCCCGGCGTGCGCCAGGTGCTGGTCGGCAGCGACGTCGCGCGCCTGAGCAACCCCATCACCGTGCTGCGGCCCGTGCCGGGCGTACCCGACCTGCGCTTCTTCGCCCTGGCCCAGGAGATCGCGGCATTCGAGGGCCAGCCGGTCGTCAGCGTCGTGGCCACCAGCCGCGCGCTGGCCGAGGACGCGCTGGACCTGATCGACGTCGACTTCGAGCCGCTGCCGCACGTCACCGACGTCCTGGACGCGGCCGACCCGGCCGCCCCCGCGCTGCATCCCGACGTGCTGCCGACCAACGTCGTCGCCGTCAACCCACAGGGCAAGGGCGACGCCGAGGCCCGGCTGGCCGAGGCCGACGTCGTCGTCTCCGACCGCTTCCGGATCAACCGCGTCACCGGCCTGCCGATGGAGGGCCGGGCGATCCTCGCGCAGTGGCGCCCGGGGGCCCGCGAGCTCACCGTCCACGCCTCGACCCAGGTGCCGCACCTCGTGCGCAAGCAGCTGGCCGAGGCGCTCACGCTCGACGAGGGCGACGTCCGCGTGATCGCCGGCGACGTCGGCGGCGCCTTCGGGCTCAAGCTCGGCGTCTACCCCGAGGACGTCCTGGCCTGCCTGCACGCCATGGCGCTGCGCCGGCCGGTCAAGTGGGTGGAGGACCGCCTCGAGCACTTCCGGTCCACGACGCACGCCCGCGAGTCGGTGCACGACTTCACGATCGGCGCGACCGCCGACGGCCGCATCACCGCGATGCGCGACCTCTACGCGACCGACCTCGGGGCCTACAACTCGCCCTTCGGCTCGGCGCAGCTGTCGAGCGTCGTCTTCACCGGGCCCTACGACGTGCCCGACGGGTTCGTCGAGCGGCGGGTCGTCTTGACCAACAAGACGCCGATCGGCGCCTACCGCGGCTACGGCCAGCCCGAGGTCAACTTCGCCCGCGAGCGGCTGATGGACCGGCTGGCCCGGCGGCTGGGCAAGGACCCGCTGGAGCTGCGGCTGCAGAACATGATCGCCCCCGA
>JAOPZP010000549.1 GCA_025964055.1 Conexibacter sp. | reverse complement strand
TCGCCAGCGCCTGCGCGGCCAGCGCGGTGATGCCCTCGCGCGACTGCGCCGAGGCGTAGAAGCGCGCGGCGTGGCAGAAGACCGCGTCGTCCACGCCCGACGCCGCCGCGAGCTCGTCGCCGCTCAGCCCCGCCCATGCCGCGGGCAGGTCGCGGCGGTTGTCGAACGCGCCCAGCGCCTTCGGCACCGCCTGCATGCCCCAGCCGTCGGTCTTCGGGTAGACCACGAACAGCGCCTCGGGCGCGGTGGTGACGACCGCCTCGCGCCACGGCATGTTGCGGTCCAGCTCGATGATGCGCGGGTCGTCGGCGCGGCCGATCGCGTCGTGCACCAGCTGGTGGGCGCGCCGGAAGGCGGCCGATCCGGCGAGCTCGTCCTGCACGATCCGGGTGGCGACCGCGACCGCCTCGGCGAAGCGCGCGTCCTCCTGCTCGGGCGTCAGCGACTCGTCCCACGCCGGGTTCATCGCGGCGATGACGCCGCTGACCGTCATCGGCCGCACGCCCTCCACGAGCGAGCGCACGATCGTCTGGCCCGTGTCGTTGGCATCGACGCCCTGCACCAGGCGCTCGTCGATCGAGGCGGCGCCCTCGGCGTCGCCGGTCAGCTGCTCGCCGTAGGCGCGCCAGACCAGCCCGAAGCTCGCGTAGCGGATGCCGTTGTCGCGCTCGCCGGCGCCGCCCTTCTGATGGTGGTCGAAGTCGCCGGTCGCCGGGTCCGAGCGCCCGCCCACGTCGACGCGCGCGTCCGCCGCGTCCTGGATCGCCTCGTCGCGGGTGCGGACGATCTCCAGCGGACCGTCGGCCGCGAGGCCGAGGACGGCGATCGCGAAGACGTCGTCGGCGTGGAAGTTGCCGGGATGGGTGGCCACCTTCATGGCCCTGCACGTTACGCAGCCGGGCCCGTCAGGCCGCTGCCGAGGCGAGCGAGGCGGCCGTGGGCTGCAGCAGCGCGGTCGTGCGTGCCATCAGCGCCGCGGGCGCCGCGCCGTGGGAGCGCTCGACCTCGAGCATGAGCGGCGCGTCGTGCGCGGCGATCATCGGACCGAGGCGATCCCACGGCAGGCAGCCCGCGCCGGGCGGCAGGTGGAGGTCGAGCTTGAGCGGATCGACCCCGGGCGCGTCGAGGTCGTGGCGGCGGGCGCCGAGGTTGTCGTGGACGTGGAAGAGCACCACGTCGTCCAGGACGGCGCGCACCGTGCGCTCGGCGCTCTCGCCGCGCAGGCTCGCCGTGAGGTGCGCGTGGCCGAGGTCCAGGAGCATCCCCACCGCCGGAGAGCGGAG
Organism: Conexibacter sp.; assembly: GCA_025964055.1. Classification (GTDB taxonomy): domain Bacteria; phylum Actinomycetota; class Thermoleophilia; order Solirubrobacterales; family Solirubrobacteraceae; genus Baekduia. The sequence continues at coordinate 2,671 of JAOPZP010000549.1, read as the reverse complement.
GCGGCGTACGAGGTCGCGGACGGCCAGCGGGTCATGGCAGACCCGCGGCGCCACCGGCGGCACCGGGTACATCGGCGCCAGGTTCTCGACCGCGATCACGACGCCGAGCGTCTCGGCGCGCGCGGCGAAGCGCTGCAGCGAGCGCTCCTCGGCGGTCGTGCGCTCCGACAGGCGTGCGGCAGCGGCCGAGCCCTCGGCCCTGGCGAAGTTCAGGCCGTGGTAGACGACCAGCTCCGCGCCCGCCTCTGCCGCGTAGTCCATCAACCCGTCGAAGGCCCGGTCGTGCTCCAGGGTCCCCACGGAGAGGTCGTCGGGACCGTGGAGGAGGAGCCGCAGGCCGCACGGCGAGAGGGCGGCGCGCAGCGCACGGGCGTGGCGGCGGCAGCGCTCCCGGTCGGCCAGCATGGGGCGCGGCGGGGTGTGGACCTGGACCCACGCGAAGCCGGCCTCCTCGAAGGAGGCGGCCAGCGCTGTCGTGGGCCATTGGTCGCGATGGACGTTGAGGCCAAGGCGGGCGCCGAGCTCGGTCATCACACCGGTGATGGTGGCGCCCCACCGATCCACTGATGTGATCAATCGGTGATGTGCGCGTGAACAGCCCGTGAACGGGCGCCCGGCGCCTGAACGGCCCGCTTACGCCTCGACCTTCTCCAGGTGCTCTTCGAGCGCCGCGTAGGCGTCCTCGACCGCGCGCTTGGCTGCGGTGTGGCGCGCCGTGGACTTCGCGGACTCGTATTGCGTCGCCCACGCCTCGGGCGCGGCGAGCTCGACCTCCAGCGCCGCGAGCGCGTCCTCGGCGGTCCCCACCGCCTTCTCCAGCTTGGCGGTCTGGCGCACGGCGTTCTTGGACGCCGAGGCGGCCGCGGGCTTGGCGCCGGCCGCGGGCTTCGCCGCCGTCCCGTCGGCCTTGCCGTTGCCGTGTCCGTTCGCGCTGGCCTTGGGCTTGGCCGGCGCGGGCGCCGCAGCCTTCTTGGGCGGCGGGCCCATCGGGTCCTCGCCGGCGGCCTTGCGATCCTCGCGGATGCGCGAGTACTCGGCCCAGCCGCCGAGGTAGGACCGCAGCGTCTTGTGCTCCAGCGCCACCGTCCGGTGGCCGACGGCGTCCAGCAGCGCGCGATCGTGGGTGACCAGCAGCAGCGCGCCCTCGAAGCCCTTCAGCGCGTCCTCCAGCGCCTCGCGCGACTCGAGGTCGAGGTGGTTGGTCGGCTCGTCGAGGATCAGGACGTTGGCGCCCTGGCTGAGCAGGATCGCCAGCGCCAGGCGCTTGCGCTCGCCACCGCTGAGGCCGTCCAGCGGCTTCTCGGCGTCCTGGCCGCTGAACAGGAACTTGCCGAGCAGCGACCGCGTCTGGTTGGGGTTGAGCCCCGTCTTCTTGCCGGCCGCCTCGACGACGGTGCGGGCGGAGCCGAGGCCCTCCAGCATGGAGTCGTGCTGGCTCAAGTACCCCACCTTGAGGTTGTGGCCCGTGCGCAGCTTGCCGCCGTCGAGCGCCCGCGCGCCGGCCAGCGCCTCGATCAGCGTGGTCTTGCCCGTGCCGTTGGGCCCCACGAGCGAGACGTGCTCGCCGCGCTCCAGCCAGATCTCGGCGCCGTCGAGCAGGAGCTTGCGCTTGGGCTCGTCGCCGACCTCCAGCCGGCCGTCCTCGAGCTCGAAGATGACGCGCCCGGTGCGCTCGGGCTTGGCGAACTGGAAGCCGAGCTCGCGCGTGTCGCGCGGGTCGCGGCCGATGCGCTCGACCTTGTCCAGGGCCTTGACGCGCGACTGGGCCTGCTTGGCCTTGCTGGCCTTCGCGCGGAAGCGCTCGATGAAGCCCTCCATGCGCGCGATCTCGGCCTGCTGCTTCTCGATCGCCCGGCCGAGCGCCAGCTCGCGCGCGGCCTGCTCCTTGCGCCAGTTGTGCCATGTGCCCTTGAAGTACCGGGAGCGGCCGGCCTCGAGCTCCAGGACCGCGGTGCCCACGGCCTCCAGGAACCAGCGGTCGTGCGCCACGAGGACGATCGCGCAGTCCAGGGTGATCAGCGTCTGCTCCAGCCACTCCAGCGACTCGATGTCGAGGTGGTTGGTCGGCTCGTCGAGGAGCAGGAGGTCGGCCTCGACCGCAAGGGCGCGGGCCAGCGAGGCCCGCGTCAGCTGGCCGCCGGAGAACGTGTCGAGCTTGCGGTCGAGGGCGTCGTCGGCGAACCCGAGGCCGTGCAGGTAGTTGTTGGCCCGCTCGCGCCAGCCGTAGCCGCCGGCGGCCTCGAAGCGCGCATAGACGTCGGAGTAGCGCGCCATGACGGCCTCGTCGCCGCCGGCCATCTGCTGCTCGAGCCGGCCGAGCTCGGCCGCGAGCTCGAGCTGCTCCGTGCAGGCCGAGAGCACGTAGTCGCGCCGGGTGATGTCGCGGTCGCGCGGCGGGCGCTGATCGTGCAGCGCGACGCGGACGCCCTTCTGGAAGACGATCTCGCCGCCGTCGATCCCGGTCTCGCCCGACAGCATCCGCAGCAGCGTCGTCTTCCCCGCGCCGTTGCGCCCGGCGATGGTCAGCCGGTCACGGCGCTCGAGCTTGAACGACACCCCCTGCATGAGGGGCTCGCCCGCCATGTCCTTGGAGAGATCGGATGCGATGACAACGGCCACGCCTCCATGGTAGGTATGCGCGGTGCCCCACCGCCCCTTCCTCGTCGCCGCC
>JAOPZP010000543.1 GCA_025964055.1 Conexibacter sp. | reverse complement strand
GCGTCGCGCCACTCCGGCACGACGACGTAGGTGCCCGGCGAGACCCGTCGGCCGGCGTCGTCGGTGCCGTCCCAGTCCCACTGCCGCCGGCCGCGATCGAGCTTGGCGGTCCGCACCAGGCGCGGCGTGCCCGGCGCCGCGCGGAAGACGCGGATGACGGCGCTGCCGAGCGCGGGACCGAAGTGCACCTCGGCCGGCGCGCCGCCGGGCTCGGGCAGGAGCTCGGGACCGTAGGCCTTCGCGGGGCCGATGGAGAGCACCCTGGGCTTGGGCGGCACGGTGTCCTTGAGCACGGACTTGGTGCCGACCACCGTCCGCCCCTCGTCGCGGAGGATGATGCGGATCTTGTAGCGGCCGTCGGGCACGGGACGGCCTTGGTCATCGGTCCCGTCCCACGGCACGCCCCACAGGCGCTTGTAGGCCGGCAGCGCCCGGTTCTCGACGATCGTGCGCACCGCGTCGCCGCGCTGGTCGATCCACTCCATCGTCACATGGTCAGGATCCTTGAGCATGAGGCCGACGCGGACGCGATCGCGCCGGCCGTCGCCGTTGGGCGAGAACACGTTCCCCGCCCCGCGCGTCTCGAACGTCAGGTCCTGGATCACGCTCGGGCTGTTCTTCAGCCGCTGGGCCACGAAGAACGCGGCGAACGTCGCGGCGACGAGCACCGCGAAGATCACGACCGGCGCGCGGGTGCTGCGGCGCGAGGACGGCGGCGCCGGAGCCGCGCTCACGGCAGCTCGACCAGCGACGCGTTCGGGATGGCGGCGCTGCGCTGGGCGTCGTCGGCGTGCAGCGCCGCGAGTGCGAGCCGGATCGACCCGCGGTGCGTGACGACCAGCGCCGGGCGCGGGCCGAGGCGCGCCGCGTCGATGCCCTCCAGGACGCGCAGCTGCTGGTGGGCGAACGACTCGCCGCCGGGGAAGGCGAAGGCGGGGTCGGCGCGCAGGTAGGCGGCGAAGAGCTCGGGCTCGTCGCGCTCCACGTCGTCGAACGTGCGGTCGGTCCAGTCGCCGCAGTCGGTCTCGGAGAAGCGCGCGTCCTCGACCGGCTGGTGGCCGATGGCGGCGGCGACGATGTCGGCCGTCTCGCGGGCGCGGGCCAGCGGGGAGCAGATCAGCGCGGCCCACTCGCGCTGCGCGGCCACCTGCGCCAGCTCGTGGGCCTGCTCGCGGCCGCGCTCGTTGAGCGGCACCGCGAGGTGCCCCTGGAAGCGCCGCTGGGCGTTGTAGTCGGTCTCGCCGTGGCGGGCCAGCGCGATCATGCCCCGCGCTCCATCGTGTCGGAGCGCAGGCCCAGGCGCAGCGTCTCGAGCGACAGGACGTCGTCGGGCGCGATGTTGCCGAGGTTGACCTCGCTGCCGAAGCGGCGGATGAACCAGACCTGCTGGGCGCGCTGGGGCGCCTCGAAGATCATCTGCGCGGGATCGATCGCGTGGGCGATCTCGTCGATGAGGCCCATGCGGACCTCGCCGTCGGGCCGGAAGATGCCCGCGGTGCCGGACTCGCGCGCCTCCGCGATGACCTTCCAGGCGCCGGCCTCCAGCTCGGCCTCGATCTCCTGCACCCAGCGGTACGGGGCCATGATCCGCTCGTCGTCCTTGGAGCCCACCTCGGAGAAGACCGTGAACTCGCGCGCCAGTCGCGCGACGAGCTCGCGCTTGCGCTCCGCCGTGAGGTCGATCGTGCCGTCGCTGACCTCGACGTGCGCGATGCCGAGCTCCTTGCACCAGGCGATCAGGCCGTCGACGCGGCCGTCGCGCAGCGCGATCTCGGTCAGCGTGCCGCCGAGGACGACGGGCACGTCGTGGGCCCGGTAGCGGGCCAGCTTGGCGGCGAGGTTGCCGGTGACCAGCGCCGTGCCCCAACCGAGCTTGACGATGTCGACCGCGTCGCCCGCGACCTCCATCAGGCCGTCGACGCCCGCGGTCGACAGGCCCTTGTCGAGCACGTGCGTCAGCCCGCGGTCGCGCGGCTTGGCGCTGCGCTCGGGGAGGTCGAGGAACCCGGCCACAGCTCAGGGAGCCGCTAGGGCTGCGACTGCGGCGAGGTGTTCTGGTCGGACCCGACGATCACGACCACGCTCGCCTGCGAGCCGGCGATCGCGCGCGACCCGGGGTCGACGGCCTGGATCGCGTCCTTGCCGACGTCGATCGACTTGGCGACCACCTGGGCCTCGGCGAGGTGGCCGGGCGCGTACTCCACGAGCGTCGCCGAGCGGCTCTGGTCGGCGGCGTTGGTGACGTTGCCGATCTTGAACTTGGTGTTCTGCAGCCGGTTGGCGACCCCGCGGGCCAGGCCGGGGACCGCGGTGCCGTTGAGCACGGCGACGGTGTAGGTGCCGGGCTTGGGCGTGGCGGCAGGCGTCGCGCTCGCGCCGGTGCTCGCCTTGGAGCCGCCGGCGCCCGCGGTGGTCTTCCCGGGCGTGCCGATCGTGTTGGCGGCGTTGTTGTCGCTGCCACCGCCGCTGAGGACCACGAAGGCGACCACGAGGCCGACGGCGATCAGCGCGACGGCCGCGCCGAGGATCGCCCAGCGCGAGCGGCCGCGGCC
>JAOPZP010000434.1 GCA_025964055.1 Conexibacter sp. | reverse complement strand
GTCGTGCTCGTCGTCTACGTCGGCATCGGCCTGGTCGCGCTGACCGCGTTCCCGGTGGCCGGCAACGCCACGGGGCTGAGCCGGCACTACCTCGAGGCGCCGGTGCTCGGCATCGCCGAGGCGTTCGACACCAAGTGGCTCTCGGACTTCTTGAAATACACGGTGGCGGTCGCGGCGACCGCCACGCTGGTGGCCGCCGCCAACTCGGCGATGCTCGGCCTGTCGCGGCTGGCCTACTCGCTGTCGCGCAACCGCCAGATCCCCAGCGCCCTGGGTCGCCTGCACCCGACGCGCTCCACGCCGTTCGTCCTCATCGCGATCGCGGCGGTGATCGCGGGGGCGCTGGTCGTGCCCGAGAACCTCGACTTCCTCGTCGGCATCTACGCCTTCGGCGCCCTGATCGGCCTGACGATCGCGCACCTGTCGATCATCGCGCTCCGCTACCGCGAGCCCGAGCGCGAGCGCTTCTACAGCGTGCCGCTGTCGGTCCGGTTCCGTGGCGGGAGCCTGCCGCTGCCGGCCGTGCTCGGCGCGGTCCTGTCGACGCTGGCGTGGATCAGCGTCGTCGTCACCCACTCGGGCGCGCGCTACGTCGGCTTCGGCTGGATGGCCTTCGGACTCGTGACCTACGTCAGCTACCGGCGCACGCAGGGCAAGTCGCTGCTCAAGCGCGTGCAGGTGCCGGAGGCCGCGCTGAAGATGGAGCACGAGGAGGCGGAGTTCGGCTCGATCCTCGTGCCCCTGACCGGCACGCCGCTCGACGACGACATGATCCAGACGGCGGGCCGCCTGGCGGGCGTGGAGACCGACCCGGGCCTGGAGCACCCCGAGTCGACCATCGAGGCGCTGTGGATCTTCGAGGTGCCGATGGCGCTGCCGATCGACGCGCGCCTGCCCGACGCCCAGCTCGAGCACGCCCGCGCCTCGCTGCGGCGCGCCAAGGCCGTGGGCGAGGAGTACGACGGGGTGGAGGTCGCGACCGCCACCGTGCGCGCGCGACGGGCCGGAGCGGCGATCGTGGAGGAGGCGCGGCGCCGCGGCGTCCAGGCGATCGTGCTGGCGGCCGAGGAGCCGACGCGGATCCGCGGCGGCGCGCTCATGGGCGGCCTGGGCGGCGCGCGCGACAACTTCGTCGGGGACGCGACGAAGTACGTGGTGTCCAAGGCGCCGTGCGAGGTCATCCTGACCGCGCCCCGCGCGAGCGACGGCCGCGCGGTGGCTCCCCACCAACCCGCCGCGCCGCCGGCCCCCGAGCCCGAGCCGCCCGACCAGTCGATCAGCGCCGCACCGCCCCTGCGCGAGAACTGAGCGCGGCGGCACCGACGCTTGCCGCTTGGCCGAGCGCTCCCCGGGTATTGTGCTCAAGCGTGTTCATCCTGATCGTCGGCGCGGGTCGCGTCGGCTCATCCGTCGCACGCTCCGCGCTCGCCGCGGGGCACACCGTCTCCGTCCTCGACGAGGATCCGCTCAGCCACGAGCGCCTCGAGGTCGGGCTGAACACGACCTGGGAGGAGGCCGGCGGTCGCTTCACCGTGGGCCACGGCATGGAGGTCGACGCGCTGACCGAGGCCGGCATCCACGAGGCCGACGTCTTCATCGCCTCGACCGACGGCGACAACACCAACCTGACCATCTCGCAGATCGCCCAGAAGCACTACGAGGTCGAGAAGGTCATCGTGCGGGTGATGGATCCGGCACGCGCCGCCTGGTACCGCGAGCAGGGCCTGCACACGATCTGTCCCACCCAGCACGCGATCGAGATGTTCCAGTCCGCGCTCGGCGAGATCGCCTGAGCGAGACTCCGGAGGAGCCTGAACGTGTACGTCATCATCGCCGGCGGGGGCAAGGTCGGCTGGAACCTGGCCCGCGAGCTCATCGCCAAGGGCAACGAGGTCACGCTGATCGAGAACCGCCGCATGCGGTACCTCACGATCGAGCAGGAGCTCGAGCACGCCATCCAGTACGGCGACGCCACCGAGCTGTGGGTCCTGGAGCGCGCCGGCATCCAGCGCGCCGACCTGACGATCGCGGTCACCGGCGACGACGAGGACAACCTCCTGGTCTGCCAGATGGCCAAGGAGAAGTACCTCTGCGAGCGGATCATCGCCCGCGTCAACAACCCGCGCAACCGCGCGTGGTTCGAGCTCCTGGGCATCCAGCCGGCCGTCAGCGCGACCGACCTGATCCTGCGCCTGATCGAGCACGAGGTCCCCAGCTACGGCCTGGTCCACCTGCTCGACCTGCGCGACGAGCAGCTGGAGATCATCGAGGTCGAGGTCGGCCCGGACTCGCGGGCGGCCAACACCGCCGTCCAGGACATGGACCTCCCCGAGGGCGCGCTGATCATCTCCCTGCTGCGCGGGGGCCGGGGCTTCGTGCCCAAGGCCGACACGGTCATCGAGCCCGGCGACGAGGTCCTGCTGGTGCTCGACCCCGGCCTCGAAGACGCGATCACCGAGCAGTTCGCCTCCGGCACCCGCGGCGCGGCGTAGGCCCCTTCGGGCCTCTATACTCCTGCGCCGCAGCACCCCCGTTGCGGGATGGTGTAATCGGCAACACGCCTCGCTCTGGACGAGGTATTCTAGGTTCGAGTCCTAGTCCCGCAGCCTTTGGAAGCGCCTGGAAACGGGCGCTTTCTGTGGTACTGGGGGGCGCGCCGACATGACGTCGCGCCGGACCGTCGGTCACGAGGAGCGCCTGCACGGAGTGTGGCGCGGCCGGCGTGCGAGGACAAGGGTCCTCAACCCGTCTGGGCGGTGGCCGACGACCCGGGCAGATGGACGATCGTGCCCTTCCGAGCGCCGACCCCTCGCTGCTGCCTGCGGTGCGCGAGCGGGGCGGTGCGCTGGGGCAGCAGTTCGTCGACGTCTTCGTCGGGTTCCGCCTGCGCTTCCAGGACGAGAGCGAGGCCGGGGCGTTCGCCCGGCACTTCCGCTTCGCGTCGTCGCGATCGGCCCTGCGGCAGGAGGGCGGCGGCGTGGTGTGGGTCGGCTTCCACGGCTGGGCCTTCGACGCCGCGGACGCCCAGACCCAGGCGGCGCTCGCCGTCCGCCACAGCGCGCTGCGCGCCCGCATCCGCCACATCCCCGCCGCGACCGACGCCGAGCTCCGGCCGACCGACCGGCGCCTCGTGGACGTGGCCAAGGCGCGCCGCGAGCGCGAGGAGCTGCTGGCCCGCATCTCCGAGGAGGTGCCCGACAACATGATCGACGCCAACCGTCTGGCGCTCGGCGCCGGCGCCCGCCGGATCTCTAGTGGGCAACGCCAGGCGCCGACCGGCCAGCGGGCATCGACCCCGCCGCCCTCCTCCGGGCCGCCGCCCGGCGCGGCGAGCGGCTCCTCCGCCGCCAAGCCTGCCAAGGGCCGGCGCCGGCTGTTCGGCCGCTGACCGACTGCTCGACATCCGCGGGGAAGGATCGGCGAGCCGCGGGGTCTGACCTGATGTCACCTGTCCCCTGCACGAAGGAGTCCCATGGCCGGCCTCATCACGTCCCCTCGGCGCCTGCTCGTCGCAGCGCTGATCCTGGTCGCCGGCCTCGGCGCCCTCCTCGTCGCCCGCGATGAGCCCGCCGGAGCGGCCTCCGGCAAGACGCTGAAGCTCTCGGCCGACCCGAAGGGCAAGCTCAGGTTCAACACCACCAAGCTGACCACGACGCACGGCCGCGTCACGATCGTCATGACGAACCCCAAGAGCTCCGGCATCCCGCACGCGATCGCCGTACAGGGCAACGGCCTCGACAAGGACGGCAAGCCCGCCAAGCCGGGCGCGACGTCGCAGGTCACCGTGACGCTCAAGAAGGGGACCTACAACTTCTACTGCCCGGTCGACGGCCACCGCGCGGCCGGCATGAAGGGCAAGCTCGTCGTGGGCTGAGGCCTCGGGACGACAAGATTGGCGGGCAAGGGGGCAAGCGGCGGTCGCCGGGACCGTTGGCGCGCTCGCCCGAGCGGGTCGTGGCTCCTCAGGCCGCGGCCTGCTCGGCCCAGTCTCGGTACAGCTCCCAGTAGCGGCCCTCGGCCGCCAGCAGCTCGTCGTGCGTGCCGGACTCGACGATGCGCCCGCCCTCCAGGACGACGATCCGCCCGGCCTGGCGGATGGTCGACAGGCGGTGCGCGATGACGATCGCCGTGCGGCCGGCCAGCAGGCGCCGTAGGCCCTGCTCGATCACGGTCTCGGTGTGCAGATCGACGTTGGAGGTCGCCTCGTCGAGCACGAGGATCGACGGATCGGCGACCAGCGCGCGGGCGAACGCGACGAGCTGGCGCTGGCCGGCGCTGAGCTGCACCCCGCGCTCCCCGATCTCGGTGTCGAGCCCGTGCTCGAGGCGCTCGACGAAGCCCCAGGCGCCGACGGCGCGGCACGCGTCCTCGAGGTGCGCGTCGTCGACCGGGTTGCCCTCGGCGATCCCGAAGGCGATGTTGTCGCGCAACGTCCCGCTGAACAGGAAGCCCTCCTGCGGCACGATGCCCATCTGCGAGCGCAACGAGCGCATCGTGACGTCGCGCAGGTCGTGGCCGTCGACGAGGATGCGTCCCGACGTCGGGTCGTAGAAGCGCGCGGCCAGCTTGGCGAGCGTCGACTTGCCCGCACCCGTGGCGCCGACCAGCGCGACCGTCTGCCCCGGCGGCACGTGCAGCGACACGTCGGCCAGCGCGGTCTTCGGGTGGGTGGGGTCGTCCTCTGTCGAGTAGGCGAACGTCACGTCGTCGAACTCGACCTCGCCGCGCAGGGGGCGGGGGAGGTCGACCGCGCCGGGCTTGTCGGTCAGGTCGGGCCGCTCGTCGAGCAGCTCGAAGATCTTGTCGAGCGCGGCCATGCCGGACTGGTAGGTCGTGTAGACCTGCGAGAGCTGGGAGATCGGGTCGAAGAACCCGTTGAGCGCGGCGATGAAGCCGACCAGCACGCCGACGGTCACGTCGCCCTGCAGGACCTGGTGGCCGCCGTAGAGCAGGATCCCGACCGTCGCCACCGAGCTGACGAACTCGACAGCCGGGAAGTACGCGGCGTTGAGGTTGACGGTCGTCATGTTCGCCTGGCGGTTGGCGGCGTTGAGCTGGCCGAAGCGCGCCAGGTGGCGCGGCTCCTGGGCGAAGGAGCGCATGACGCGGATGCCCGACAGCGTCTCCTGCAGGTAGGCGGTGATCGCGCCGATCGTCTCCCGCGTGCGCTTGAACGCGTCGGCCGAGGCCAGCCGGAATGCGAACGAGGCAATGGCCATGACCGGGAAGATCAGGAACGTCAGCAGCGCCAGGTTGACGTCGAACAGCAGCAGGATCACGACGGAGCCGACAAGCGTCAGCGACGCCTGGAACAGCGTCGTGACCGCGTCGGTGACCAGCGAGTTCAGCGCCTCGACGTCGTTGGTCAGCCGCGAGATCAGCACGCCCGCGGGGCGCCGCTCGTAGAAGCCGACGGGCATCTCCTGCAGGTGCTCGAACATGTCGAGGCGCAGGTCCTGGAGCGCGCGCTGGCCGACCCAGTTGGTCAGGTACGTCTGCGCGTAGGACGTGACCCAGACGACCAGCGCGCTGGCGATGAAGAGCACCACGATGACGTTGAGCGCGCCGAGGTCGCCCTTGGTGATGCCGCGGTCGATCGCCTGCTTGGCCAGCGGCGCCGGGGCCAGCGAGGCGGCCGTGCCGAGGATCAAGGCGATGAACATGAGCGCGGTGCGCCCGCGGTAGGGGCGCAGCAGCTCCATGAGCCCGCGCACCTTGCGCCGCCGCCCGCCCGTGGCCCGGAGGCGGCGGCGCAGGTCGTCGCGGCGGCTCAGGCCCTCGGCCTGCTCGGCGCGCATCAGAGGCCCGCCACTTCGCGCTCGGCGGGGTTGCGGTTCAGGAAGACCTGGTCGGGCAGCCCCTTCTCGACGATCTCGGCGTACAGCGGCGAGGTGCTCAGCAGCTCGTCGTGGGTGCCCTCGGCGACGATGCGGCCGTCCTCGACGACCACGATCGTGTCGGCCAGCGCGATCGTGCTCAGGCGGTGGGCGATGATGAAGGTGGTCCGTCCCGCCATCGCCTCGCGCAGCGCCTCCTTGATCTGCTGCTCGGTCGAGGCGTCGACCGCCGAGGTCGCGTCGTCGAGGACGAGCACGCGCGGGTCGGCCAGCAGCGCACGGGCGATGGCGACGCGCTGGCGCTGACCGCCGCTGAGCGTCAGCCCGCGCTCGCCGACGCGCGTGTCGTAGCCGTCGGGCAGCGTCGCGATGAACTCGTGGGCCTGCGCGCGGCGGGCGGCGCGCTCGATGTCGGCGCGGTCGACGTGGTCGGCGCCGCCGCGGGCGTAGGCGATGTTGTCGGCGATGGTCGTGCTGAAGAGGAACGGCGCGTCGTCGACGATGGCGATCGACTGGCGCAGCTCCACGGGGTCGACGGAGCGCACGTCGGCGCCGTCGATCAGCACCGCGCCCTCGTCGACGTCGTAGAGGCGCCCGAGCAGCTGGACGAGCGTCGTCTTGCCCGAGCCGGTCGCGCCCACGAGCGCGACCGTCGTGCCGGCGGGTACGTCGAGCGAGACGTCGTGCAGCGTGGGGGCGGGCGCGCCGGCGTAGCCGAAGGTGACGTCGCGCAGCTCGACGTGCCCGTTGCCGGACGGCAGCGGTTGCGCGCCGGCGGGTGCGGTGATCTCCGGTGCGCGGTCGAGGATCTCGAACATCCGGGCGCCCGACGCGGTCGCGCGCTGGGCCAGGCCGAGCGACATGCCCAGCTGGCGCATCGGCGACAGCAGCATCAGCAGGTAGGTGTAGAACGCGGCGAAGTCGCCGAGCGTGATGTGGCCCGAGACGACGCGCCGGCCGCCGATGAGCAGCACGCACGCCAGGCCGATCTGCGGCAGGAACCCGATCAGGGGTTGGTAGAAGGCGCTCAGCTTGGTCGCGATCATCTCCTGGTCGAAGACGCGCCCGGTGGTGCCGGCGAAGCGCTCGAGCTGGCGATCCTCACGGGCGAACGCCTTGACGACGCGGATGCCGCCGATCGACTCCTCGGCGTCGGCGGTCAGCTCGGCGAGACGCTGCTGGACGGCCTGCTGCGCGGGGCGCGCCCGGCGCCCGTAGCGCGTGGCGATCAGCACGACGAAGGGCACCGGCAGCAGGGACACCACGGCCAGCAGCGGGTCGACGAGCAGCATCGCGACCGCGGCCAGCACGATGGTCAGCGCCGACTGCAGGATGAACACCAGGCCGTAGCCGAGGAAGAAGCGCACGGCCTGCAGGTCGACCGTCGCGCGCGACATCAGCTGGCCGGTCTGCTGGCGATCGAAGAACGCGAGCTCGAGCGAGAGCAGGTGCGAGTACATGCGCTGGCGCAGGTCCTGCTCGACGGCCAGCGACACGCGCCCTGCGACCAGCCGGCGCGACACGGTGAGCGCCAGCCGGCCGACGCCGGCGATGGCGATGAAGATCCCGAGCCGGTTGAGGTCGGTGCTGTCGCCGGCGCGGATGTGGTCGATGGCCTGGCCGGTCAGCCACGGGATCAGCACCGTCGCGCCCATCGCCAGGGCGGCGAGCAGCGCCGACAGCGCCACCGCCGGGCGGTAGGGCGTGAGGAAGCCGAGGAGTCTGCGGAACGTGGCCAACGGTGGTCCAGTGTAGTTGCACAGGAAACGAACTGCGCAGGATCCCGTCAGGGTACGGGCGTGGCATCCTGGCGGCGCAATGGCGACTCAGCGGTTCGGCCTGTGCGACTCCTGCGTGCACCAGCAGCTCGTGCGCAGCGGGCGCGGGTCCACGTTCTCGATGTGCCGGATCGGTCTGCGCGACCCCGACTGGCCCAAGTACCCGCGCATGCCGGTGCTGCGCTGCCCGCGCTACGAGGCGCGGCCGCCGCAGGCTGCCCCTGAGCGGTGAGGACTAGATCCGGGGGATGCCGAGCACGAGGTGCGGTGCGGCGGTCCCGGAGGCATCGGGGACGTCGGCCACCGGCGCCGCAGCGGCGAGGGCGCCGAACTCGAGGCCGCCCTTGCACTTCGGGCAGGAGCCGAGGACCTTCAGGCCCTCGGCCATCGCCGGGGTGTTCCAGGTGAACTGACAGCTCCTGCATCGCACGGCGAAGTGGTCGCTCATCAGAATGGGCATCGGCTTCCCGGGCGCCGACCTTGACTCGGCCGTTCGTCCACGAATCGACGTTCCGCTCACCTTGGCGCACGTGACCGTCGATCTTGTGCGGCCGCAGCGGGTACGGTTGCGCGCCTCATGCTGCGCCGCGTTCTCCCTGCTCTGGTTGCCTCCGTCGCCGCGCTGGGCGCCGGCGCGACGTCCGCATCGGCCCTCGACACGCATCCGTGCGCGAAGAGCACCGGTTTTCGGTGCGGGACGGTGACCGTGCCGCTGGACCGCTCCGGGAGCGTGCCGGGGACCGTGAAGCTGTCGGTGGCGGTCGAGGCGCCCCGGCCGGGCACGAGCGGGTTCCTGCTGGCGCTGTCGGGCGGTCCCGGGCAGCCGTCGGTGCCGTTCGCGGACTCGTTCCGGACCTCGCTGGCGCCGGCGCTGGCCCACCGGCGCCTCGTGCTGGTCGACCAGCGCGGTACGGGCGGCTCGGGCCCGCTGCGCTGCCCGGCGCTGCAGGCGCTCGGGTCGCTGGACGTCGTCAACACGCGCATCGTGGAGGCGTGCATGACGGCGCTCGGCCCGCGCCGCCAGTTCTACTCGACGACCGACTCGGTGCTCGACCTCGACGCCGTGCGCGCCGCGATCGGCGCGCCGAAGCTCGAGCTGATGGGCGTCAGCTACGGGACCTACGTCGCCGCCGAGTACGCGCGCCGGTTCCCGGCGACGACCGACGGGCTCATCCTGGACTCCGTCGTCGGCCCCGGCGGGATCGACCCCTACTTCCTCGACACCTTCTCGCGGCTGCCGCGCGTGCTCGCCGAGCAGTGCGCGTCCCGGCGCTGCCGCGGCGTGACCAACGACCCGCTGCGCGACCTGAGCCGGCTGACCCAGGTGCTGGCCGGCCGGGCCGTGCGGGGCTCGGTGCCCGACTCGCTCGGCGCCGCGCACCGGACGGCGATCCACGACGAGTCCGAGCTGCTGTTGATCATCATGTCGGGCGATCTGAACCCGTTCCTGCAGGCCGCGCTGCCCGGCGCGATCTCCTCTGCGACGCGCGGCGACGTCGCGCCGCTGTTGCGGCTGCGCCGCTACGCGCAGGGGCCGCCGACGCCGGTCACCGAGTTCAGCTCGACGCTCAACGTCGCGACGACCTGCGCCGACGTGCGGCTGCCCTACACGCTGCAGACGCAGTACCCCGACCGCTGGACGCTCTGGCGCCACGGCACCGACGCGCTGCCCGACAGTGCGTTCGCGCCGTTCACGCGCAACGCGGTGATCGACACGTCGGTCGCCCACGACTGCCTGCGCTGGCCGCTGGGCGACACGCCGGCCGGCCCGTCCACCGACCCGCTGCCCGACGTGCCGACGCTGCTGCTCAGCGGCCGGCTCGACACGCGCACGCCGCTGGAGAACTCGCGCGAGCTGCTGCCGCAGCTGCCGCACGGGCAGTTGCTGACCGTGGCGGGCACCGGCCACGACGTCCTCGACAGCGACATCACCGGCGGCGCCGCCCTCGCGCTCAAGCGCTTAGCCGACGGGGTCTCGATCGGCAGGCCGTGCGCCGGGCGGAGCAACGCGGTCACGGTGTTCGCCCGGCCGGCCCGCGCGCTGTCGGACTACCGCCGCGCGCCCGGCGTCGCCGGCGACCGCGGCC
>JAOPZP010000344.1 GCA_025964055.1 Conexibacter sp. | reverse complement strand
GGCGGCGGCGGCTCGATGAACGCCGCCCGCCGGACCGAGCTGCTCGTCGTCGCGGCGCTGGCCGTGGCCGCCGTCGCGTTCTGGCTGCTCGTCCCGACCTATCCCAACTACGACGCCTACTACCACCTGGACTGGGGCCGCGAGATCGCCGCGGGCCATCTGCCGACCTTCGACGCCTACCAGGCGCCGACCGAGCATCCG
Organism: Conexibacter sp.; assembly: GCA_025964055.1. Taxonomy (GTDB): domain Bacteria; phylum Actinomycetota; class Thermoleophilia; order Solirubrobacterales; family Solirubrobacteraceae; genus Baekduia. The sequence goes on along the minus strand of JAOPZP010000344.1, from coordinate 3,703 downwards.
CTGTACCTGGCGCTCTGCACGATCCTGGGCCTGCTCGGCCAGCACGCCGATCGCGTCCTCGTCCTCATCACGATCCTGTGCCACCTCGCGTTCACCTACGCCGTCTACCGGCTCGGGACCGCGATCTGGGATCGTCGCGCCGGGGTGGCCGCGGCGGTGCTGGCCGGCTCGTCGTTCGCGCTCCTGCTCTACGCCGCGCGCGCCTACGTCGACGAGCCGTTCCTGGCGCTGGTGCTGTGGGCCGGCGCGCTGGAGGCCGAGAAGCCGCGGCGCGAAGGGGTCGTCTGGGCGCTGCTGATCCTCGCCGGCCTGCTGCGCCCCGAGGCGTGGATCCTCGGCGGCCTCTACTGGCTGTGGCTGGGCCGCGGGCGCGGTCTCGGCCTCGGCCCGCTCAGCCGCATCCCGCTCGTCGTCGTCGCGCCGGTGCTCTGGTGCGCGGTCGACGCGCTGGTCACCGGCGATCCGCTCTTCTCGCTGCACAGCACCTCCGACCTGGCCGACGAGCTGAACCGCTCGCGCTCGTTCTCCGAGGTGCCGGGCGACTTCGTCTCGTTCCTCGTCGACACCGCGCGCCTGCCCGTCGCGATCGCCGCGGTCGCCGGCGTCGTGTGGTCCTGGCGCCGCCGCGACGCACGCGCCGTCCACGTGCCGCTCGCGCTGTTCGCGGCCGGGTCGTTCACGTTCTTCGCCACCTCGATCGCCGGGCTCAGCGTGCTGCCGCGCTACCTCACGGTGCCAGCCGTCGCCCTCTGCCTGCCGGCGGGCTACCTCATCACCCGCTCGCGCGCCCTGCTGGCGGTCGCGGTCGTGGCAGGGATCGCGTTCGTCGTCGTGCGCGCCGACGCGTTCGACAAGCTCGCCACCGAGCTGCGATTCATCCGCAGCACCCACGACGACCTCGTCGCGGTGCTCCACACCCCGCAGGTCGCCGCCGCCCGGCGCTGCGGCGCGGTGACGCTGCCCAACTACCGGCTCGTGCCCGATGCCCGTTGGATCCTGGACGCCTCCCAGAAGCAGGTCGGCTCGCGCAGCGCGTTCACGCGCCACTCCGGCGTCGCCCTGCTGCTGGTGGGCGACAAGCTGCTGCGCCGCTACGGCTTCGCCGACGGCGCCAGCCCGAGGACCAACGCGCCGCCCGACGGCTTCCTGCGCGGACCGCGGCGCGGCGGCTTCACGGCCTACATCGGCTGCCCCGCGGCGCCGCGAGCCGGCGGCTGACCCGCCGCGCGTTCAGCGCCCGACGATCCCCAGCGCGACCAGCCGGTCCCACAGCGGCGCGTTCTGGGCCACCGCGGTCTGCTCCAGCGCCCAGTCGCGCAGCGCGAGGTCCGGATCGGTCCGCCGCCCGGCCTGGGTCGCCAGCGCCGCGGCGAACGCGTCGGCGTCGCGCGCGGCCAGCACGGCCTGCGACCACGTCTTGACGCCGGCGAGGTCGGGCGTGACCGTGCGCCGGCCCAGCCGCGCGTACTTGAGGATCCGGTAGGGCAGCCCGGCGTCGTTGAACGGCTCGACCTTGAACGGGACGATCCCGACGTCGGCGCACAGGATCAGCCGGGCGGCCTCGTCGTCGGAGCGGGCGCCGAGCCAGACGAAGCCGGGGTGGGCGCGGCACCACGCATAGTCGGGGTCGTCCTTGGACTCGTCGTCGTGCCAGGCGCCGACGAGCAGCAGGACGAGCTGGGGCATGCGCTCCGCGACCGCGCGCAGCAGCGCCCAGTCGGTGCGCCACCCGAGGTGGCCGAGCGAGACCGCGATGACCGCGGCCGTCGGGTCGGGGGCCGGGAACGCGTCGGCCGAGAGCGCCACCAGCGTCGCCGGGCGCCCGGCCGCCACCTCCAGCCGGGCGAGCTCGTCGCTGGCCACGAACGTCAGCGACGACAGGCGCGCGGCCGCCTCGTGCAGCTCGGTCAGGCGCTCGCGCAGGTGCGGCCCGGCGTCGTAGGCGTGCTCGTAGCGGTCCCAGCGGCCGTACCAGAGCTCGCAGTCGGGCTCGAGCGCGAGGATCGCGCGCGCGAGCAGGATCTGGACGGGATGGAAGATGACGACGACCCGCGGCCGGTCGCCGTTGCGCCGCAGCGCCTTGACCAGCCGCTTGGCCACGCCGCCGGCCAGCGTCTCGGCGACGACGTGCGGCAGCCGCGCGACCGCGCCGTAGGGGATGCGGGGCGGGTCGACCGCGACGACCGCCTCGGCCCGCAGCAGGTCCTGCGCCTGGTCGCGCAGGATGAAGCCCTCCAGCGGGCGCGGGAGCAGCAGCAGGGCGAGGGGGCGCAGAGCGTCGGCGGCCACGGCGAGGTGCAGCCTACGAGGTGCGGCGCCCCGGGCCGGTAGCGTGCCGTCGCTGATGGCCGGACTCCTCCGCCGACTCCTGGCCAGCACGGCCGCCTACCAGGCTCCGAGCATCCTCTCGAGCGTGCTGGCGCTCGTGACGCTGCGCCTCTACACCGGCCACCTCACGACGTTCGACTACGGCTACGCGGAGAACCTGCTCACCGCGATCATCTTCACGAGCATCCTGCTGCGCTTCGGCATCGGCGAGGCGTTCGTGCGGTTCTGGTTCGACGACGAGGACCACGCGCGGCGGCTCGACCTCGCGCGCACCGCCACGGCGTGGACGTTCTACGTCTCGACCGCGGTCGCGCTGCTCGGGCTCGCGTTCGCGGGGCCCCTGGCGCGGTTGATCCTCGACAAGGACGACGCCACGCTCATGAGCTTCGGCCTGCTCGGGCTGTGGGCGTTCACGAACCTGGAGATGGCCTACGCCCTGCTCCGCGTCGAGGATCGCCGGCGCGAGTACGTGGTCGCCGGCATCGTCAACATCCTGCTGACCGTCGCGCTGACGGTCACCCTGGTCGTGATCCTCGACAAGGGCGCGCGCGGTTACGTGCTCGGCAACTACGGCGCCTCGGCGGTGGTGCTGCTCGGGCTGTGGGTCCTGCACCGCGACCGCGTGTCGTTCCGCCCGCCGCGGCGGACCGTCGCGCTGCTGCGCTTCGGCGGGCCGACGGTCCCCGCCGACGCCGCGGCGTTCGCGCTCAACGTGGTCGACCGCACCTACCTGATGCACGTGCACGGCGCCGATGCCGCCGGCCGCTACGGCTTCGCCGCCAAGCTCTCGACGGTCGTCATCGTCGCCGTGCGCGGGTTCCAGGCCGCGTGGCCGCCGCTGGCCTACTCGATCACCGACGAGGAGCAGGCCGCGCGGCTCTACGCGCGCGTGACGACCGCCTACGTCGCGGTGACCGGCCTGGTCGTCTGCGGCGTGACGCTCGTCGGCCGCTGGGCGGTCCGCGCGCTGTCGGCCAACCCCTCGTTCTACCCGTCCTCGGAGGCGCTGCCGTGGGTGGCGCTGGGCTGGGCGCTCTACGGCCTCGTGCTCGTCCTGGTCACCGTGGCGGGCCGGGCGAAGGTCACGACGCGCAACTTCCCGGCCACGCTCGCCGGCCTGGTCGTCAACGTGATCCTGCTCGTCACGCTGGTCGGCCCGCTGGGATCGCCGGGGCCGGCATCGCGCTGTGCGGCGCCTACGTCGTGATCGTGGCCGTGCTCTACCAGCTCACGCGCCACCTGTTCCGGGTGCCGTTCGAGTGGGGGCGGCTGGCCGCGGCGGTCGGCGTCCTCGCGACGCTGGGCGTCGGCGGCGAGCTGCTGCTGCCGACGCACGGCGCGGTCGGGCTGCTCAGCCGGCTCGCCGTGCTGGCCG
>JAOPZP010000400.1 GCA_025964055.1 Conexibacter sp. | reverse complement strand
TGCCCGAGGAGATCTCGGGCGGACAGGCGCAGCGCGCAGCGATCGCGCGCGCGCTCGCCGGCGACCCCGTCCTGATCCTCGCCGACGAGCCGACCGGCCAGCTCGACCGCGCCAACGGCGCGGCGGTGGTCGACGTCCTGCTCGCCGCCGCCGAGCACGCCGGCGCCGCGCTGGTCGTCTCCACGCACGACCTGACCGTCGCCGACCGCCTCTCCGACCGCTGGGAGCTCCACAGCGGTCGCCTCACCCTCCCGAACGCCGACGCCAAGGAGCCGACATGGTCGCGCTGACCTGGATCCGCGGGCTCCTGGCCCACCGCCGCGCCCGCCTGCTCTCCACCGCCGCCGGCGTCGCCGTCGGCGTGGCCCTGCTGGCCTGCATCGGCACGTTCCTGTCATCGACCACGTCGAAGATGACCGAGCGCGCCATCGGCCAGATCCCCGTCGACTGGCAGGTCGAGGCCCAGAGCGGCTCGAACCCCTCGGCGGTCCTGGCCAAGGTCCGCCAGCAGCCGGGCGTGCGCCGCGCGCTCCCCGTGACCTTCGCCACGACCACCGGCCTGCAGGCCACCAGCGGCGGCGCGACGCAGCAGACCGGCCCCGGCCGCCTGCTCGGCCTGCCCGACGGCTACGCCCAGACCTTCCCGGGCGAGCTGCGCGTGCTGTCCGGCAAGGGCACCGGCGTGCTGCTCTACCAGCAGACGGCCGCCAACCTGCACGCCCGGCCCGGCGACATGATCACCGTCGGGCTCGGCCACGGCCGCACGACGCAGCTGAAGGTCGACGGCGTCGTCGACCTGCCCGCCATCGACTCGCTCTTCCAGAAGGTCGGCGCGCCGGTCGGCGCCCAGCCGCAGGCCCCGCCCGACAACGTCGTCCTGATGCCGCAGCAGACGCTGGCCGCGGCCGAGCAGGGCGCCCCGACCGTCACGCAGATCCACACGCAGCTCTCGCACGCGCTGCCCGGCAGCCCGAACGCCGCGTTCACGCAGGTCACGGGCAACGCCCGCAACCTCGAGACGCACCTGACCGGCGGCGGCATCGTCGGCGACAACCTCGGCACCGCCCTGGACGCCGCGCGCAAGGACGCGCTGTACGCCGAGCTGCTGTTCCTCTTCCTCGGCGTCCCGGGCGCGATCCTCGCGGGCCTCGTGACGGGCTCCATCGCCTCGGCCGGCGCCGACCGCCGCCGCCGCGACGCCGCGCTGCTGCGCACCCGCGGCGCCTCGACCCGCAGCCTGGTCGGCATCGCGCTGGCCGAGACGGCCGTCGCCGGAGGGATCGGCGTGGTCGTCGGCCTGGGCGCCGCCCTGGTCATCGGGTCCTCCACGTTCGGGACCGCGAGCTTCGGCGCCTCGACCCTGTCGGCCGTGCTGTGGGCCGGGGGCGCGGCGGTCGCCGGGCTCGTCATCGCCGCGGCGTCGATCGCCCTTCCGGCCTACCGCGACGCCCGCTCGCTGACCGTCGCCGGCCAGCGGGCGACGGTCGGTCGCCGCGACCGCGCGCCGTGGTGGGCGCGCTACGGCCTGGACTTCCTGGCGCTGGCCGGCTCGGGCTTCGTCTACTGGCAGGCCTCCAAGAACGGGTACAACCTGGTCCTGGTCCCCGAGGGGATCCCGCAGGTCTCGGTCAACTGGTACGCGCTGCTCGCCCCCGTGCTCGGCTGGATCGGCGCCGGCCTGCTGACCTACCGGATCGCCGACCTGGTGCTCTCGCGCGGCCGGCGGCCGCTGGCGCGCCTGCTGCGTCCCGTGGCCGGCGAGCTGGCCCCGACGGTGACCGCCACGATGGGCCGTCAGCGCCGGCTGCTGGCCAAGGCCGTCACGCTCGTCGCGCTGACGGGCGCCTTCGCCGGCTCCACCGCGGTGTTCAACTCCACCTACCAGGCACAGGCCGAGGCCGACGCGCGGCTGTCCAACGGCGCCGACGTGACCGTCACCGAGTCCCCCGGCGTCCGTGTCGGGCCCCAGGGCGCCGCGCGGCTGGCCGCGGTCCAGGGCGTCAGGAGCATCGAGCCGCTGCAGCACCGCTTCGCCTACGTCGGCGCGGATCTGCAGGACCTCTACGGCGTGCGTCCCACCACGATCGGCGGCGCCGGCAAGCTCCAGAACGGCTGGTTCTCCGGCGGCACCGCCCAGCAGCTGATGCAGAAGCTCGCCCAGCAGCCCAACGGCATCCTCGTCTCGGCCGAGACGGTCAAGGACTTCCAGCTCAGGCCGGGCGACCTCGTCAACCTGCGCCTGCAGGACGGGCAGACCAAGGCCTACAAGACGGTCCCGTTCCACTACATCGGCGTGGCTAAGGAGTTCCCAACCGCCCCGAAGGACTCGTTCTTCGTGGCCAACGAGAGCTACGTGTCGAAGGCGACCGGCAGCAACGCGGTCGGGGCGTTCCTCGTCCAGACCGACGGCACGAGCCCGGCGACGGTCGCCCACCGGCTGCAGGGCGTCGTCGGCACGAGCGCCGCGGTGACCAACATCGTCGACCAGCGCCACATCATCGGCTCCAACCTGACGGCGGTCGAGCTGTCGGGCCTCACCAAGGTGGAGCTCGGCTTCGCGCTCGTCCTGGCCATCGCCGCCTCGGGCCTCGCGCTCGGGCTCGGCTTCCAGGAGCGCCGGCGCACGTTCGCGATCGCCGGCGCGCTCGGGGCCCGCGGGCGCCAGCTCGGCGGGTTCGTCTGGGGCGAGTCCCTGTTCGTCACCGTCGGCGGGCTGGTGCTCGGCACGGTTATCGCGGTCGGGATCTCCGACCTGCTCATCAAGGTCCTGACCGGGGTGTTCGACCCGCCGCCCGACGTGCTGTCGGTGCCGTGGACGTACCTCGGCGGCGTGATCGTCGTGACGGTCGGCGCCGTGGGCGCGGCCGGCGCGCTGACGCTGCGGACGCTCCGCCGGCCCGCGATCGAGGAGCTGCGCGACCTGTAGCCCTCGGCCGGCGGCCTCGTTCAGGCGCCGTTCAGAGCGATGCGCGCAGCATGAGACCACGATGTCCCACGAGCTCGATCCCCTCGGCCTGCTGTTCGCGCTGACGGTGGTGCTGGCCTACCGCCACATGCGGCAGCGATGAGCGGGGCGGCGCGCGCCGCCCGCGTCGTCGACAATCGCTGACGACATGGACGCTCGGCACCGTGGACCGCGCCTGCCGGGCGCCGCGTTGATGCTGGCCGGGACGGCCGCGCACGCGGCGCCCGCGCTCGCCGTGCACGCTCCGCAGCTGCGGGCCCGGCTCGGGATCCGGGACCGCGTCGAGGACCGCTGCGCGGTCGTGCTCACCTTCGACGACGGCCCGGACCCGGGCGGAACGACGGCGGTGCTCGACACGCTCGCCACCGCCGGGGCACTGGCCACCTTCTTCGTCACCGGCGAGCAGGTCCGCGCGCACCCGTCCGTCGCGCGGGAGATCCAGGCGGCGGGTCACGAGGTCGCGCTGCACGGCGACCGGCACCGCAACCTGCTGCGGATCGGCCCGCGCTCGCTGCGCGACGACCTGCTGCGCGGGCAGGCGACGATCGCCGAGGCGACCGGCCGCGCACCGCGCCTCTACCGGCCGCCCTACGGGATCTTCTCGTGGTCGGCGCTG
>JAOPZP010000304.1 GCA_025964055.1 Conexibacter sp. | reverse complement strand
CGTGTGCTCTTCCGATCTCCGTGGCGATCGCCCTGCCGGCCGCAGCGGCCGTCGCCGTCGCGTTCGGGCTGCGCGCCGGCGGGGTGGCGGCGCCGCTGCTGGCCGTCCTGCTGTGGCGTGGGATCGGCGACCGCGCGCTCGGCTGGGCCGTCGCCGGGCTGATGGGCGTCGTCGTCCCGGCGATCTACGTCGGCGTCGCGATCTTCGGCCACGAGAACATCCTCGGCGGCAACAGCACGCAGTACGGCACCGACCGGCTCGGCGCGCACTGGGTCTCGGTCGCCGCCCTCGTGCTCGTCGTCGTGCTCCTGTGGCGGACGCTCGCGGCGGCGTGGGCCGCCCGCCGCACGCCGGACCCCGACCGCGATCCCCTACCGTCTCGCCGGTGAGCGCCACCGCCGTCGACCTGCCCCGCGGACCCGAGCGCTTCCGCACGCTCTGGCGCCTCTGGCGCAACGAGCGCGCCGATCCCGAGCCGTTCTACCGGTTGCTCGCCGCCTACGCCGTCGAGGACCTCGACGCCCACCACGGCCCCCTGGCCGGCCAGACGATCGCCGACCTCGGCTGCGGCCCCGGCTACTACACCGAGGCGTTCCGCGGCCGCGGCGCGAGCGTCATCCCCATCGACAACTCGACCGACGAGCTCGAGCTCGGCGGCACGCCGCCCGACGGGTACGTGCTCGGCGACGCCGGCGACCTGCCGCTCGCCGCCGGCAGCGTCGACGGCGTGTTCTGCTCCAACATGTTCGAGCACACGCCGTCGGCCGAGCCGATCGTCGCCGAGATCGAGCGCGTGCTGAAGCCCGGGGGCTGGGCCTACATCTCGTGGACGAACTGGTACTCGCCGTGGGGCGGCCACCTCATGGCGCCCTACCACTACCTCGGCCCCAGGCTCGGGCCGCGCCTGTACGAGCGGCGGCACGGCAAGCCGGAGAAGCACGCCTACGGCGAGACGCTCTGGGCCTGCCACATCGGCCAGACCCTGCGCCTCGTCGGGGGCCGGCCGACGCTGGAGATCACCCAGGCCGAGCCGCGCTACTGGCCGTGGGCCCGCCCAGTGATGCAGGTCCCGGGACTCCGCGAGCTGGTGTCGTGGAACTGCGTGATCCGCGTGCGCAAGGTCTGACGCAGCGGCGTCACCGGACCGTCAGCGTGCCCTGCATCCCGGCCTGGCGGTGCGCGTCGACCGAGCAGTAGTAGACGTAGCGGCCGGGCGCGAGCGTCGCGGTGGTCTCCGTGGTCGCGCCCGTCACCGTCCTGGTCGCGACGACGACCTTCCCGCCCTCGGCGATCGTCACGTTGTGGGGCAGGGGCGAGCGGTTGACGAAGCGGATCGTGGCAGCACCGGCCTTCACGGTCGCGGCGCGCTTGTCATAGGACAACCCGCCGCTCGGATCGGCCGCGAGCGCGAGGGTGCTCGACGCGGGCGCCGCCGCAGGCCCGGGCGTCGCGCGCGCCTTCCCGCCCTCGCCACCTGCCGTCAGCACCGCGACCGCCATCGTGGCGGCCACCAGCAGCAGCGTGGTCAGCACCACGAGCCGGCCCTGGACCGCGGCGCGCGGGAAGTCCGGATGGGCGACGCCGAAGGCGGCGAGCAAGACGGCCCAGGCGGCCAGCGCGCCGCCGACGGCGTAGAAGGGGGCCTTGCTCGGGGCAGCCGCGAACACCCACGCGGCGCTGGCCACGTTGCCCGGGTGCATGGAGCCGACGGTACTCCGACCGACGCGCCGCTGCCAGTCCGCCAGGCCCTCAGTCGACGATCTTGCCCGGGTTGAGGTTGGCGCCCGGGTCGACGCCGCCGAAGAGGGCGCGGAGCATCGCAACGCCCGGCTCGGAGATGTCCTGCGCCAGCCAGCGCGCGTGCTCGGTCCCGACGCCATGGTGATGCGACAGCGTCGCCCCGCCGTCGACGAACGCCTGCTGCACCGCGGACTTGACGACGTCGTACTGCGCCAGCGCGTCCGCGCCCGGCGACGGCCGGAAGGCGAACGTGAAGTAGAGGCACGCGCCGGCGTGGTACGAGTGCGACAGGTGGCACATGACGTAGCCCTGCACGCCGAGCTCGGCGAACGCGCCGCGCGTCGCGCCCATCACGGTGTCGTAGAGCCCCGGCAGCGCGCTCCACGGCGCGGCCGTCTCCGAGACGTCGGCGGGCGCGCCCCGGTCGAGCAGGTAGTCGCGGATGTAGGGCGTGTCGAACTTCTTCTGGTCATACAGCGCGCCCGGGCTCGCGCCGACGCACAGCCCGCCGTGGCGCGCGACGATCCTGCCCACCAGCCGGCGCTGCGCGCGCACGTGGGCCTCGGAGCCTTCGAAGCCGACGAACGCCAGGCACATCGCCGCGCGGTCGAAGCCGCGGCGCCGCTCGAGGTAGGTCGCCAGCGCGCGCGACGTCACGCGATCCAGCAGCGTCGGCGTCTTCTTGGTGGCCAACGAGAACCGCGTCTCGTAGGCGTCGGAGACGCGCGTCACCGACGGCGTCGCCTCGCTGACGGCCAGCGCCTGCATCGCGGCCAGGGCGCGCGGCCAGTCGGGGAGGAGGTAGCCGAGGATCGTGCGCCGCTCGGGCAGGCGATGGACCTGGACGGTCGCCTCGGTGATCACGCCCAGGCGCCCCTCGCTGCCCAGCACCATCTCGCGGACGCTCGGCCCGGTCGACGTGCTGGGCACCGGCCGCGTGACCAGCACGCCGTTGGGCGTCACCACGCGGACGGCCCGGGTGAGGTCGGCGACGTCGCCGTACTTGTCGGACTGCATGCCCGACGAGCGCGTCGCGATCCAGCCGCCCAGCGTCGAGTGCGAGAAGCTGTCGGGGAAGTGGCCGAGCGTCCAGCCGCGCTCGTTGAGCTGCGCCTCCAGCGGCGGCCCGAAGACCCCGGCCTGCACCACGGCCAGCCGCGAGGCCGCGTCGATCGAGAGCACCTGGTCGAGGCGACCGAGGTCGACCGAGATCACCGGCCGCGTCTCGTGCTCCGGGGCCTCGAGGCTGCCCGAGATGTTGGTGCCGCCGCCGAACGGGATGACCACGGCGTCGGCGTCCAGCGCGGCCCGCATGATCGCCTCGACGTCGGCCTCCGCGCCGGGGCGGACGACGACGTCGGGCAGGCGCCCCAGGTCCCCGCGCCGGTGGCGGACGAGGTCGCGCAGGCTCTTGCCCCGCCCGTGCACGACGCGGTCCAGCGCGTCGGTGGAGACGTGCTGGGCGCCGAGCGCGGCCTCCAGCGCCGCGCGCAGCGACGCCGGCAGCTCGGGCGCGGCGATCTCCAGCGCGTCGAACGCGGCGGGCGCGCGGGTCGGGCGCCCGACGTCGATGCCGAGCGCATCCTCCAGGAACGGCCGCAGGCCGGGCTTGTCGTCGTGGCTGAACGCGATGCCCTCGTGGCCCCAGCCCCACCACTTCATCGGCGCGGGCCGCCGGCGCTCGGTCCCGCGCCCCGGCATGGCCGGCGGCGCCTGCACCTCCTGCGTCGGCGAGCTCATGGTCGGCCAGTGTTGCGGGTTGCGCCGCCGCGGTACAACGACGTGTCCTTTCGTCGGCGCCCGGTTGTCGGGCCGGGGCCTTGCGCTCGGCGCGCGTTGGGGCGACCCTTGAGCCATGTTGATGTCCCAGCCCTCACGCCGTGTCCATGCCGAGCCGCTACGGCTTCCGCTGCCGGCTCCCGAGCGTCCAGCGGGCGTCCGGCCGATCGTCTGCGAGACGCCGCGGCGGCCCGAGACGCCGCCGCCGGAGCGGGTCGCCCGGCGGTGAGCGACCCGGCGGTCATCCCCGCCGCGCTGTACGGCCTGCGGACGTGGCGGCCGGCGGCCGACGAGCAGGGTGAGCGCCTCGTCGGCGCCTACGACGACACGCCGTGGCCCGACCACGGCGCCTGGTTGGAGGCGGTCTGCACCGACCCGGGGACCGGCGACCACGCCGCACCCGGCGCGCGCTGCGGCTGTGGGATCCATGCGTGGCATCCGAGCGCGAGCGCCGCCCGGCGCGTGCTGGCCGGTCGCCGCGACGTCGCCGGGATCGTCGAGGCGACCGGCGCGGCCGAGGTCCACGAGGAGGGGTTCCGGGCTCGGCGGGCGCGACCGCACGCGCTGGTGTGCGTGCCGGGGCGCAACCGGGCGCTGCTCGCGCGGCTGGCCGAGCGCTACGACGCCGAGCTGGTCGAGGTCTCCGGGCCCGACGCCATGGCGGCCTGGTGCCGCGATCGTGGCCTGGGCCTCCCGGAGCCGGTCGTCGACGAGCTGCTCGGCACCGACCGGACGGCGTCGCGGCGCCGGCGCCGCC
>JAOPZP010000294.1 GCA_025964055.1 Conexibacter sp. | reverse complement strand
GAGTGACGCGGAGCGGGTCGCGGCGGCCGACGGCGCGGTCGGCCCGGCGCTGCAGCACGCCGCGCGGGCGGCGAGCGCGCGGGTGCGCGTCCAGCAGGGCCAGCTGGCGCGGCTGCGCCGCGAGGCGGGGGCGCACGTGCACACGCTGCCCTTCGTGTTCTCGGGCGCGCTGGCCAGTCAGCAGATCCGCACCTTTTCCACAAGGCTTGCGGAGGTCTGATCGGACAGACGTCCGTTCGGGGAGGAACCTCCCTCCAGCCCGCGTGGACCGGGCCGACACTAGGAGGGAAGTCAACAAGGCGAATACGACCCACGGACGGGTCGGCCCTGGACTGAGCGTCGCTTCTGGAGGGAGCGCGGCGCCTGTCACATCGGGACCGCCAAGGATCGCGAGTCGACCTTTCGCCACCTATACGCCTCCCACCGGAGGGGACATCCACGGATGCGGCCCCGAGCGACGACGGTTGCTCGGGGCCGTGCCCGTTTAACGCACGCGGCGTGTAGCGTCGAGGCTCGTGCCCGACCCCTCCCCCGCCATCCGCCTGCGCGGCGTGGTGAAGCGCTACGGCGACGTCACCGCGGTCGACCACCTCGACCTCACGGTCCCCGACGGAACCTGCGTCGGCCTGCTCGGCCCCAACGGCGCCGGCAAGTCCACCACCATCAGGATGCTCACCGCCCAGGCGATCGCCGACGAGGGCGAGATCGAGGTCCTGGGTCACACGCTGCCCGAGGACTCGAAGGCCGCGCGCGCCGAGATGGGCGTCGTGCCCCAGCTCGACAACCTCGACGTGACCCTGACCGTTGAGCAGAACCTCCTGGTCTTCTCCTACCTCTACCGGATCCCGCGCACCGAGCGCAGGGCGGCGATCGACCGCGCGCTCGACGTCGCCAACCTGCGCGACCGCCGCGGCTCCCGCGTCGACGAGCTGTCGGGCGGCATGCGCCGCCGGCTGCTGATCGCCCGCGCGCTGGTGCACCAGCCGCGGCTCGTGCTGCTGGACGAGCCGACGGTGGGCCTCGATCCCCAGGTCCGCCAGGAGCTGTGGGCGCTCATCGACCGCCTGCGCACCGAGGGCGCCTCGATCCTCATGTCCACGCACTACATCGAGGAGGCCGAGCGCCTGGCCGACACCGTCGTGGTCGTCGCCAACGGCCAGGCGGTCGCCGTCGGCCGGCCGAGCGACCTGGTCGCCGAGCACGCGGGCGCCGAGGCGCTGGAGGTCTACGGGCCGCCGGCGCGCCTGCGCGAGGTCGAGGAGGTCGCCCAGGGGCACGGCTGGCCGACGCGCCGCACCGGCACGTCGGTGACGATCCTGCGGGCCGAGGACCTCGACGGCGATGCCCCCGAGGGCGAGCGCCGGGTGGCCAACCTGGAAGACGTCTTCGTATTGTTGACGGGCGAGGAGATCGCCTGATGGCCGCCCCCGCCCTGCCCTCCCGCCGCACGAGCCGTGGTCGTCCCCGCCGCCTGGACCGCGCCGCGCTGACCGGCGTCCTCGTGCGCGAGTTCGTCAACTTCGGGTCCTACTGGCGCGCGTCGGCGTTCTCGTCGACCGTCGAGCCGACGATCTACCTCATCGCCTTCGGCTTCGGCTTCGGCTCGTTGGTGTCCAAGGTCAACGGCCTCGACTACGTCCAGTTCGTCGGCACCGGCACGGTCGCCACCGCGGTGCTGTTCTCGTCGGTCTTCCCGGCGATGTTCGGGACGTTCGTCAAGTACAGCTATCAGAAGACCTACGACGCGATCCTCGCCGCGCCGGTCGACACCGAGGAGCTGGTGACCGGCGAGGCCCTGTGGATCGCCGCCCGCGCGGGCGTGTTCGGCTGCGTGCCGATGCTCGTGGCGATCGTGTTCGGGCTCAACCCGTCGTGGGGCATGCTGCTGGTGCCGTTCATCGCGTTCCTGGCGGGCTTCGGCTGGGCGTCGTTCGGGATCCTGATCTCGGCGGTCATGAAGTCCATCGACAACTTCAGCTACGTGACCTCGACGGTCATCACGCCGCTGTTCCTGGTCGCCGGGACGTTCTTCCCGATCTCGGGGCTGCCGCAGTGGGCGCGGATCCTGGCCAACGTCAACCCGCTCTACCACTGCGTGCAGCTGGTCCGCGACGCCGTCTTCGGCTTCCACTGGCTGGACTTCTGGCACCTCGGGTTCATGATCGCCTTCGGGTTGGTCGCCTGGCGCCTCGCGATCCTGCGCATGGAGAAGCGCCTGATCACCTGAGGGCGACGGCGGAGGGGGACAGTCCCCCTCCCCTCCGACCTTGATCCCTGGTGCGCGCCGGTGAGACCATCGCGCGCGGCAGGCCCGACATGAAGGCCGGGCCGCCACCAACCCAAGGAGCCAGTCATGGCCGAGAGGGTGCTCATCATCAGCTGGGGTCAGCCGGTCCGAGGCCGCGAGCAGCACGGCCTGGAGGTGTTCGGCGAGTCGGTGGCCTACTACACGGAGCTGCGCGATGCCGGCCGGATCGCCGGCTTCGAGGTGATGATCCTCGAGCCCAACGGCCTCATGGAGGGCTGCATGCTGCTCGAGGGCTCGCACGCCCAGCTCGACGCGGTGCGCGAGGAGGAGCGGTTCCGCCGCCTGATGATCGACGCCTCGCTCATCGTCGACGACCTCCGCGTCGCCGAGGGCTACGGCTCAGACGGCATGGACGAGGCGATGGCGCTCTACGCCGACGCGGTCGGACGGGTGCCCCAGATGGCCTGAGCCACCGGTGGCGTGCGGCACGGATGCCGCGGCGCCGCCGCGCGCGGCGCTAGCTGTCGAAGCCCAGCCGGTCCAGCAGGGACTCGTCGCCGCGCCAGCCGCGGCGGACGCGCACGATGAGGTCGAGGTGGACCTTGGTGCCGAGCTCGCGCTCGAGCTCCTTGCGGGCGCCGGTCCCGATGTTGCGGATCATCTTGCCGCCCGAGCCGACGAGGATGCCCTTCTGGGACTCGGTCTCGACCCACACGCGGGCGTGCACGACGGTCAGGTCGTCGCGGTCGGTCTCGACCTCCTCGACGATGACCTCGACGGCGTGCGGCACCTCCTGGAAGGTGCGGCGCAGCACCTGCTCGCGGATCAGCTCGGCGAGGTGCACGTAGGGCGACAGGTCGCTGGACTCGCCCGCGTCGAACAGGAACGGCGAGTCCGGCATGAGGCCGAAGAGGTGGTCGGTCAGCGCCTCGACGCCCGTGCCCTTGCGGGCCGAGATCGGGAAGATCTCGTCGGCGACGCCGAGCTCGCCGGCGGCCTCCAGCGCCAGCACGATGTGCGCGCGGTCCAGGCGATCGACCTTGTTGACGGCGATGACGACCGGGCACGGCGCGTTCTTCAGGGCGTTGGCGATCCAGCGGTCGCCCGGGCCCACGCCCTGCTCGGCGTTGAGCACCATGAGCGCGACGTCGGTCTCGGCCAGCTCGCGCTCGACGCGGCGCTGCATGCGCTCGGTCAGGCGGTCCAGCGGCTTCTGCACGCCGGGCAGGTCGGTGAGGACCAGCTGCGCGTCGGGCCGCGACACGACGCCGCGGATCGCGCGCCGCGTCGTCTGCGGCTTGTCGGAGACGATCGCCACCTTCGAGCCGACGATCGCGTTGACGAGCGTCGACTTGCCGACGTTCGGCCGGCCGGCGAGGGCGATCAACCCTGCGCGCGTGGTCACCACGTCAGCAGCTCCGCTTGCAGTGCCGCCATGCAGGGGTCGATATCGATTACCACGTCAGCAGCTCCGCCTGGATGGCCAGCATCTCGCCCTCGTCGGTCTCGTGGTCCATGCCGACGAGGTGCAGGGCACCGTGCACGATCGCCTCGCGGATGTTCTCGGTGTGTGGCGGGCAGATGACGACGTCGCCCAGCTCGCGCAGGGTGGGTGGGCCAGGTACGAGGTCGGCCTCGTCGATGGGGAACGACAGCACGTCGGTCGGCCCCTCCTTGCCCCGGTGCTCGAGGTTGAGCTCGGTGATGCGGTCGGCGTCGACGAACGCGATCGCGACGTGGCCGTCGTGCAGGCCCGCCGTGGCGATCGCCAGGCTGACGAGCTTCACGATCTCGGGCTCGGACGGCAAGTCCTCGCGCCCGGCGGCCAGCTCCGGGTCCAGCACCTCGATCTCGAGGCTCACGCTCGTTTGCGCTCGGTGGCGGTGCGCAGCTCGGGCGCTTGGGACTGGTCGTGCGAGTCGTAGGCCTCGACGATGCGCTGCACGAGGCGGTGACGGACCACGTCGCCGCCGCCGAAGCGGACGAAGTCGACGCCGTCGACCTCGTTGAGGATGTCGCCGACGACGATGAGCCCCGACTTCTCGTTGCGCGGGAGGTCGACCTGCGTGATGTCGCCGGTGATGACCATCCTGGAGCCGAACCCCAGGCGCGTGAGGAACATCTTCATCTGCTCGGGCGTGGTGTTCTGCGCCTCGTCGAGGATCACGAACGAGTCGTTGAGCGTGCGCCCGCGCATGAAGGCCAGCGGCGCGACCTCGATGACGCCCTTCTCGAGGAAGGTCGCCACCTTCTCGGGGTCCATCATGTCGTTGAGCGCGTCGAAGAGCGGCCGCAGGTACGGGTCGATCTTGGCCATCAGGTCACCCGGCAGGAAGCCGAGGCGCTCGCCGGCCTCGACGGCCGGGCGGGTCAGGATGATGCGGTTCACCTCGCGGCGCGAGAGCGCGGCCGCGGCCATCGCGACGGCGAGGAAGGTCTTGCCGGTGCCGGCCGGGCCGATGCCGAACGTCACCGTGTTGGTGCGGATCGAGTCGACGTAGCGCTTCTGGTTGACCGACTTGGGGGCGACCTTCGCCGACCGGTGGCGCCACACGACGTCCTCGAGCACCTTGGCCGGCGACTCGTGCTGGTCCAGCGCGTTGGTGACCGCGTCGATCGTGCCCGGCGCGATCTCGTGTCCGCCCTCGATCAGCTCGGACAGCTCGTGGACCATGACCGACGCGTTGGCCACGGCCTCGGACTCGCCCTCGAGCGTGACGACGTTGCCGCGCAGGTACAGCTCGCACTCGACGTGGGACTCCAGCTGGCGCAGCACCGCGTCGTGCGTGCCGCTCAGCGCCGCAGCCACCTCGTTGCTCAACTCGATCTGACGGCGCACGATCAGCTCAGCGCCTCTCGGGCGGCGGCGGACACCCGCTTGCCGTCGGCCCGCCCGCCCGTGCGGTCCATCGCCACCTTCATGACGCCGCCGAGGTCCTTCGGCGTGGTCGCGCCGGTCTCCTCGATGGCCTGCTTGACGATGGCCCGGAGCTCCTCGTCGCCGAGCTCGGCGGGCAGGTAGGCCTGGATGACGGCGGCCTCGGACTCCTCACCCTCGGCCAGCTCGACGCGGCCCGCGTTGCGGAAGGCCTCGGCGGACTCCAGGCGGCGCTTGCGCTCGCGGCGCAGGACGGCGAGCTCGTCGTCGCTGCCGTCCTTGGCGGCCTTCTGCAGCTCGCTCAGCACGAGGCGCAGCGCGCCGACGCGCGCCTTCTCCCCCGCCTTCATGGCGGAGGTGAGATCCTGCTTGACGCTGTCGGCGAGGCTCATCTCCATCGATTGTAGGCCGCGAGGGCGGACGTTCCCGCTCAAGCCGCCCGCAGCCGACGCCGATGGCTGATCCGTATGTCCCGCCGCCTGCTCGCCTGCCTGCCCGCCGTGCTGATCGCCGCCCTCGGGGCCGCCCACGCGCCCGTCGCGCAGGGCGCCACGCTGGGCACCTGGAACCTCGGCGAGCAGCGCGCCGTGCGCCAGGCCGCGGTCATGCACGACCTCGACGACCAGGCGTTCCACGGCGAGCGCCCGGTCAGCGGCCGTCAGCTGCCCGACGCGCTCGCGGCCTTCGCCGCACGTCTGGGCGTGCCGCAGGTCGCGGCCCCCTCCAGCGCCGTCTCGGTGACCACGTTCGACCGGCTGCTCGTCCAGCAGCTCGGCGCCGGCGACGTCGCCGCGACCGTCCAGCACGAGGCGTGGCGTGCCGGCCTGCAGCCGCCGGCGACCTTCGGCACCGAGGTCGTCGCCCGCTTCCTGGGCCTGCGCGACAACCACCCGTTCCCGCAGGAGGAGCTCGAGCTGTACCCGGCGCAGGCGATCACCCGCGCCGAGGCGGCGCACTCGTTCGCCGCAGCAATGCAGCTCGGCGCCGGCGCCGCCGGCTGGGCGCGCGCGACCTTCGCGCGCTTCGCGCTCCCGCGCTACACCGCGGCCCAGCTGCGGGTCCTGCGCCTGGCCGTCTCGAAGATCGGCATGCCCTACATCTGGGGCGGCGAGACCGACGGGCCGGGCGCCTGGTACGGCGGCCAGGAGCGCGGCGGCTACGACTGCTCGGGGTTCGCGTGGCGCGTCTTCAAGCTGTCGGGCTTCTCGTGGGGCCGGCAGATCCGCGGGCGGACCGCGGCGTCGCAGGCCGGCGAGATCCCGCGGTCGGCGCGGGTGCGCCTGGCCGACGTCCACCCCGCCGACCTCCTGTTCTTCGGGCCCGGCCGGTTCTGGCAGAAGGCGACCGAGCGGCGGATCACCCACGAGGGCATCGCCCTCTCGCCCGACTTCATGATCCACGCCTCGGCGCAGGGCGTGTACGTCTCGCCGCTGTTCGACCCCTGGCGCGCGAAGCAGTTCAGCTGGGCGCGACGGGTGCTGTAGCGGGGTCCTGCGCCGGCGCAGCGTCGAGCGCCGTCGCCGCGCCCGCGGGCGGCGTCCCGCCGACCGTGGGGTCGTGGCCCAGCCCGGGCGCGCGCCCCAGCCCGCCGAGCTCCGAGGCGTCGCGACCGAAGATCAGCTGGATGTTCCAGTCGATCAGCAGGCGCCACTTGCGCTTGGTCCCCGGCAGCATCGCGAGGTGGTAGCTGCGGGCCAGCCACCACGCCGCCAGGCCGCGCCACTTGATGCCGAGCGTCGTGGCGACCGCCTGGCCCTGGCCCATGTCGACGAAGACGCCCTTCGTCTTGAACTTGAAGGGCTTGATGTGCCCGCTGCCGATCGAGGCCGCCACGTTGCGCCCCGCGAGCTTGCCCTGGCGGATCGCGTGCTGGGCGGTCGGCGGCGTCGGCGCCTTGCCCTTCTTGGCCGGATCGGGGACTGCCGCGGCGTCGCCGAGAGCCCAGATGTCCTGCTGGCCGTCGACGCGCAGCGTGCTGTCGACCTTGATGCGGCCGCCGTCGTCGAGCGGCAGCCCGAGCCGGGCGATGACCGGGTGCGGCCGCACGCCGGCGGTCCACACGACCGTGCGGGTCGGGATCACCTCGCCGCCCGAGAGCGTCGCGCTGTCGTCGGTCACCGCGTCGAGCGTCGTGCTGGTGCGGATGGCGATGCCGCGGCCGCGCAGCTCGCGCGTGGCGAAGTCGGCGAGGTCCGGCGGGATCTCCGGCATGACGCGGTCGCGCGCCTCGACGAGGATCCAGCGCATGCCCTGGGTCCGGCAGCGCGGGTAGAGGTCGATGACGTCCGCGGCGAAGTCCTGCAGCTCGGCCAGGCCCTCGAGCCCGGCGTAGCCCGCGCCGACGAAGATGTAGGTCAACCACTTGCGCCGCTCGTCGGGATCCTCGAGCGTCTCGGCGACCTCGAGCGTGCGGAGCACGTGGTTGCGCAGCTCGATCGCCTCCGGCAGCGACTTGAAGCCGATGCCGTGCTCGGCCAGCCCCGGGATCGGCAGCGTGCGCGAGACCGAGCCGAGCGCGACGATGAGGTGGTCGTAGCCGAGGTCCTCGACGCTGCCCTTCAGCGTGCGGACCTGCAGCGTCTTGTCGGAGGGCGTCCCGCCCACGACCGTGCCGAGCCGCAGGTGCGTGCGCGACAGCTCCTCGCGCAGCGGCACGACGACGTGCCGCGGCTCCAGGGTGCCCGCCGCGGCGCCGGGCAGCAGCGGCGTGTAGAGCATGAAGTTGACGTCGTTGACCAGCGTGATCCGCGCCGCCTGGGGCGGCAGGGCCCGCTCCAGCGCCCGCGCCGCGTAGAAGCCGCCGAACCCGCCGCCTGCGATCACCACGTGCCAAGCCATGTGGCCGAGGCTATTCCCGAAGGCCGTTGGAGGCCAATCGCACGAGGTCGCTTCC
>JAOPZP010000289.1 GCA_025964055.1 Conexibacter sp. | reverse complement strand
CGCCGCTAGCGCGGCGCGCGCCGGCCGACGCGGCCACGCACTGCCCGCTAGCGTCCGGGCGGTGCTGCGCATCGCCCGCCGTGAACCGTCCGCGATCCTGCTCGCCGCGCAGCTGGCCGGCCTGCTGCTCTACCCGTTCATGCACAGCGACGGCGTCGGCCGCGCGCTGTTCAGCGTCTTCGGCATCGCGATCCTGGGGCTCGTCGTCCTGGCCGTCCGGAGCTCGCCCGCGCTGACGTGGGTCGGCGTGCTGCTCGGCGTGCCCGCCACCGTGCTCCTGCTGATCCAGGTCGTGACCGGCAGCACCGGGCTGCTGCCGTACTCGTCGGCGCTCGAGGCCGTGTTGTACTTCTACGCCACGTACGCGCTCATCGCCTACATGTTGGAAGACCACGTCATCACCCGCGACGAGCTCTACGCGGTCGGCGCGACCTTCACGCTCGCGGCCTGGGGCTTCGCCTACGCCTACACCGTCTGCCAGGCGATCGACCCGGGCAGCTTCACCGCGGCGATCGACCCCCAGGGGCAGCGCAGCTGGATGGAGCTCCTGTTCCTGAGCTTCACGACGCTCTCGAGCACCGGCCTCAGCGACGTCGTGCCGGTCCGCAACTTCGCGCGCGCCCTGGTCATGCTCGAGCAGATCGCCGGCCTGGCCTACGTGGCGATGGTCGTCTCGCGCCTGGTCGGCCTGCTGGTGATGAACAAGCGCGCCGACGTGGAGGGCCACGCGCCGCCGCCCGGGCGCCCCAGGGCATAGGGTCGGCACGTGGCCGACCCCGGATCCCGCGAGACGTTCCTCCTCGTCGACGGCGAGAACATCGACGCGACGCTCGGCGGCAGCCTCCTGGGCCGGCGCCCGGCGCCGGAGGAGCGCCCGCGGTGGGATCGCGTCCTGGAGCACGCGCGGACCACCTGGGACCAGCCGGTCCGCGGCCTGTTCTTCCTCAACGCCTCCCACAACGTCCCGATGTCGTTCGTGCAGGCGCTGGCCGCGCTCGACTACCGGCCGGTGCTGCTCAGCGGCCCGTCGGACGTCAAGGTCGTCGACGTCGCGATCCAGAAGACGCTGGCGGCGCTCGCCGAGCGCGGTTCCGGCGACGTCCTGCTGGCCAGCCACGACGGCGACTTCGCCGACCAGGTCGCGGCGCTGCTGACCGAGCCGCACCGCCGCGTGGGACTGCTGGGCTTCCGCGAGCTGGTCAGCGGCGCGCTGGTCGAGCTGACCGGCGAGGGGCTGGAGCTCTTCGACCTCGAGGACGACGTCGGCGCCTTCACGGTCGCCCTGCCGCGCATGCGCATCATCCCGATCGACCGCTTCGACCCGTGGACGCTCTTGAGCTGAGGGCGTGAAGGGCTAGCCGGTCGTGACGTTGTAGCGAACCGCCGCGCGGGCGCGGGCCTTGGCGGCCTCGACCTCGCGGTCCTTCGGCGGCGCGGTGGTGACGAGGTCGTCCAGCAGCTGCCGCGAGACCTCGGTGACCGCGGCGACCGCGCGCTCGAACGCGGCCTCGTTGGCCTGCGACGGCTTCGTGAACCCGCTGATCTTGCGGACGTACTGCAGCGCGGCTGCGCGCACCTCGTCCTCGGACGCGGGCGGCGCGAAGTTGTACAGGGTGCGGATGTTGCGGCACATGGTCTAGTCCTCCAACTGCGCGGGCATGCCGAACGCGGCGAACAGCTCCGGATACAGGAAGTTGTGGATCCCCGAGATGCGGTCGTCGCGGACCTCGACGACGGCGAGCGCGAACGGCCGGTAGGTGCCGTCGCCCTGCGGCTTGTAGGCGCCGTAGGCGAAGCCGCCGTTGGCCTTGGTCGTCAGCACCTTCGAGCCGCTGCAGCCGATGCCCTGGCCCAGCAGCCACGCGGCGACCTGGTCGGGGCCGACGAGCCACAGCGGGTGCGGCGGCATGCTGAACGTCGCGTCCTCGTGCAGCAGGGCGACGAGCGCGGTGACGTCGTAGCGCTCGAACGCGTCGACGTAGCGGCTCAGCAGCTCCTGCTGGTCGGGGCCGACGGCCGTCGTGGTCTCGGCGTCGAGGTCCATGCCGTCGATCGTGGCGCGAGCGCGCTGCAGCGCGCTGTTGACCGACGCGACCGACGTGTCGAGCAGCTCGGCCACCTCGCTGGCCTGCCAGCGCAGGACCTCGCGCAGGATCAGCACCGCACGCTGGCGCGGCGGCAGGTGCTGCAGCGCCGCCACGAACGCGAGGCGCACGGTCTCGCGCGCGGCGGCCACCTCGGCCGGGTCGCCACCCTCGGGCAGCACCTGCGCGTCGGCGATCGGCTGGACCCAGGCGGTCTCGGGCAGGCCGGGCGCGAGGACCGAGTCGGCGGTCGAGGACGGGCCGAGGTCCATGGGGCGCGCGCGCCGCTGCGCGCCGTCGAGCATGTCGAGGCAGACGTTGGTCGCGATCCGGTACAGCCACGAGCGCAGCGCCGCCGGCACCGTGAGGCGGTCGGCGTTCTTCCACGCGCGGACCATCGTCTCCTGGACGGCGTCCTCGGCCTCGAAGCCGGAGCCGAGCATCCGGTAGCAGTAGCCCGTCAGCTCCCGGCGGTAGGGCTCGAGCGCCGCTTCGATCGGGGCGCCGCCGGTGCGCACCCCGCTGCTGGCGTCCTGCGTGCGAGTCTCCACGGGGAGGCATCGTAGACGGGCGCGGCGGCGCTGTGGGGCGATCAGCACGGTCGCGGACGGTCAGCCGCCCGCCACCGCGAAGATGTTGCCGTCGGGGTCCTTGAACCACGCGCTCTTGAAGCTCCCGAGGTCCGCGACGCCGCGCGCATCGGTCTCGATCTCGCCCATCGCGTACTGCTCGAACGTCACGCCGCGGGCCGTGAGGTCCTCGACCGCGGCCTCGACGTCGGGCACCTCGATCCCGGCGAGCGTCGCCTGCGACGTGCCGGCGTTCTCGGGCGAGGGGTAGATCAGCAGCTGGGTTCCCGAGCCGAACGCGTACGCCACGGCGCCGCCCTGCTGCTCGTCGGGCGTCAGGCCCAGCGGCCCCTCGTAGAAGGCCCGGGCGCGCGCCATGTCGGCGACGGCGGCCGCCGGGCCGATGCGGCAGGTGCTGAGGTCGATGTCGGTGGTGGCCATGCAAGACAGGACGGCGGCCACCGCCGGAACTCATCGCCTCCCGTCAGGCGCAGACCAGCAGGGTCCAGTCCAGCGCGGCCGAGCGGTGCGGCGTCGCGCCGGCGCCCGCCTCGCCCACCGGCCGGCCGAGGGTGAACCGCGTCGGCGCGTTGGTGGCGACCACCAGGCCGGCCTCGCCGACCAGCGCCGCCGGCGCGCGCAGCCGGTTGAGCGCGGGCGCGCACAGGGCCGCGACGCGGGCGAGGTCGAGGTCGGCGGTGGCGACCGCCACCACGGTGGCGTCCAGCACGGCGGGCACCGAGATGGTGACGATGTCGGCCTCGGCGCCGCCCTCGTCGAAGTAGGGATCCGACAGCCAGGTGCGCCCGCGGGCGATCGGCACCGTGAACCACTCGTCCTGGGTGTAGTCGTAGAAGTCGGGGAGGTCGCGATCCAGCTGCGGGCGCAGCTGGCGCGGACCGCCGGGCGCCTGCGCCCACCACTGCATCCACAGCGGCGCGTCGGCGAGCAGGCGCGGAGCGACGGTCACCGTCGCGCCGCACGCCTCGCGCGCGAAGCGCCGGAGGTTGGCGATCATCGGGGCGTCGAGCGCGACGAGGTCGCCGGTGCGCAGCTCGCCCGCCACCGCGTTGCGGTCCTGCAGCAGCGCGAGGAAGCGGCCGGCGTGCTCGCGCGGGACGTCGAGGATCGGTCCCAGCGCCGCGCCCAGCTCGCGCAGGGCGCGCGCGGCCTCGGGTGCGCCGGCCTGGGCGACGCCCTCGGCGCCGAGCGTCACGGCGGTCG
>JAOPZP010000254.1 GCA_025964055.1 Conexibacter sp. | reverse complement strand
AGGAATGGCATGGGGTTGTGGGAGCGAGGGGCCGGGGCGGGCGCGCGCGGCGCCCGCCCCGGCGGGGTCTACGGGGTGGGCGGCGTCTCCCAGGAGCTGCCGTTCCACTGCGTGGCACGCCAGGCGTTCATGCGCCAGGCGTTCATCCGCCAGGCGTTCATCCGCCACGCGTTCATCCGCCAGGCGTTCATGCGCCAGGCGTTCATCCGCCAGGCGTCCTGGTTCTCGACGGTCAGCTGGACCGCTGCGCCGTGGCGCGCCCGCCACACGCCGCCCGGCCGTGCGGCCGGCCACGTCTGCGGAGCGAAGGCGTCGACGGGCAGCGCCGCGGCGCCGACCAGGTCGATGAGCCCGTTGCCCTGCACCTGGGCGTCGAACCCGGGCAACGGCCGGGCCGAGGCCCGCAGCAGCGCCTTCAGGGCGTCGGGCGACAGCTCGGGCCGCAGCGCAGCCAGGCGCGCGACGGCGCCGGCGGCGACCGCCGTGGCCTGCGACGTGCCGCTGCCGCGGAAGAACCCGTCGCCGATCCGCGCGGCGGGGAACTGCTGGTCCAGGAGGCCGCCCGGGACGCGCAGGCTCACGATGCCCACGCCGGGAGCCACCACGTCGGGCAGGCGGTCGGCGGCACCGCGGCTGGAGAACTCGGCGACGTGGTCGTCGGCGACCGACGGCGTGTCGGTCGTGTCCTCGGCGCCGACGGCGATCGGGTAGGGGTCGTAGGCGGGGCTGTCGAGCGAGGTGCTCGCCACGCCGCCGTTGCCGGCGGCCACGACGACCGCGACGCCGCTCTTCCAGGCCTGCTCGACGGCGTAGGCCAGCGGGTCGCTGCGGTAGCCGCCGTCGGTCGGGCCGCCGAGCGACAGGCTCAGCACGCGGATGTTCAGCCCGTCGCGGTGGGCGTTGCGCCCGACCCAGTCGATGCCCGCCAGCAGCCGCACCAGCGACGTGACGCCGTCGTGGTCGGCGACGCGCACGTTGACGACGCGGGAGCCGGGCGCGATGCCGGAGAAGCCGTGCGCGGGATCGAAGCCGGCGATGATGCCGGCCATGTGGGTGCCATGGCCGAAGCCGTCGATGTAGCGCTTGGACGGATCGAGGGCGTCGGTCGAGAAGTCGGCGCCGTCGACCACGCGGTCGGCCAGGCCGGGGACGCGGGCCACGCCGGTGTCCACCACCGCGACGTCGACGCCGGCCCCGTCGGACGGCAGCGCGCCGGTGCCGATGGTCGTGCCGGCCACGGCGAGCGACGTGGCGGGGTCGGGGACGGCGGGATCCGTGCTGCGCACGGTGAGCCGCCGGTCGCGGGTGACGCTGCGCACGCCCGAAGAGCGCCGCAGGGCCGCCACGGCCGGTGCCGGGACGTGCGCGGCGAAGCCGCCGATGAGCGGGAGCTGGCGGCCGACGTGGCCGCCCAGCGCCCGGACGGCGTGCTCCGGCGCGTCGTGCGCTCCGGGCTGCTGCAGCACGACGACCGAGATCTGCGATCCGGGGGGTGCGGCCTGGGCCGTCGGCACGGCGACGGTGGCGCAGCCGGCGGCCAGCGCCGACGCGGTCAGCATCAGCTGACGGCGCCACCGCCAGCCGACGAGTGGGGTACTGCTCATGTGGTTCCTCCTTCGTTCAACAACTCGAGGAGGACATCGGCGGCTGCTGCCGTACGGGCGGCGCGGTGGGCAGGTTGCGGCGCGGTGCGAGCGCGCCGTGGAAGGTTCGGCGCGCTCGCGGCAGGTTTGGCCGCTGTCGGCGGCCCCGGGCGCGGAAAGCTCCCTCGCCCGCGCGTAACCCCCGATCGCTGAGCTTCCGGCGCGCGCGGCCGATCAGGAGAGGGCCATGACGGAGCTGCCGACGATCGATGCCGAAACCCGCCTGCCGTCCGCCGAGAGCCTGCTGGCCATGCTCGACTGCGGTCGCCACGGGGCCTGGGCGCTGGAGCTCCTGGGCGCCTGGTGGCCCGATCCCGTCGAGGAGCCGTTCGTCATCGCCGAGGACCCCCACGAGGGCCGGCGCTGCGGCCGGGCGCTGAAGGACATCGGCGCGGCGCACGGCGGGGCGGCGTTCCGCCTCGGTGGGACGGTCTACGCCCTGCTGCTGCCCGTCGACGTCCCGCCCGGCGTGGCGGTCTCGGCCGCGCAGAGCGCCCTCGCCGGCGCCTCGCCGCGCTTCGGGGACGGGCTCGCACACGCGCGCGTCGACATCCCGCGGGAGGCCCCGCCGTCGCGGGCGGCGCTGCGGCTCGCCTACTCGCGCCTGCGCTCCCGCGCCGCCCGCCATCCGCTGGCGCCCGGCCGGCAGGTGCGCGAGGTGCTGCTCCAGCTGCTGGCGGAGCGCTGCGCGCCCGGCGATCGCGTGCGCCGGCCCGAGGTCGCCGGGCATGCGGTCGCGGTCGGCCGCCGCCTGGGCCTGAGCCCGACCGAGCTCGACGACCTCGTCCGCGCCGCCGAGCTGCAGGACGTCGGCATGCTCGCGCTGCAGTCCTCGGTCCTCACCAAGCACTCGCCCCTCGACGCCGAGGACTGGGCGGTGATCCGCAATCACCCGGTCATCGGCGAGCGCGTCCTCGCGGCCGCTCCGGCCCTGGCGAGCGTCGCCACGATCGTGCGCTCCTGCTACGAGCGCTACGACGGCACGGGCTATCCCGACGGGCTGGTGGCGGAGGCGATCCCGCTGGCCGCCCGCATCATCGCGGTCTGCGTCGCCTACGACGCGATGCGCAGCCTGCGGCCCTACCGCCAGCCGCTGTCGGCGGGCGAGGCGATGCGCGAGCTGACGTCCTGCGCCGGCACGCAGTTCGACCCGCGGATCGTCGCGCTCTTCCAGGACATCGTCGGCGTCGCGACCGCGCCGGCCCGCGCGATCACCTCGGTGGGCTGAGATCGTGACCGTCCTCGCCCCGACCGATGTGCTGCACGACCCGCTGACCGGGCTGTCGAACCGCACCCTGCTGCTGCGGCAGCTGCGCGCGATGCTCGCCGAGGCCGCCGGCCCGGCGGTCCTCTTCGTCGGCGTCGACCGTTTCAAGGACATCAACGACACCCTCGGCCACCAGGCCGGCGACGAGCTGCTGCGCCGGCTGGCGGAGCGCCTGCAGGGCGCCGTCGCCGCCGAGGATGTGCTGGCGCGGTTCGGCGGCGACGAGTTCGTCGTGGTCTGCCGCGGCGTGACCGACGAGCGTGGCGCGATCGCCGCGGCCGAGCGCGTGCTCGCGGCGGTCTGCGCACCGGTCGAGCTGCGGGAGCGGCCACGCTTCGTGACGGCGAGCATCGGGGTCGTCGTGCCGAGCGGACCGCACGAGGGCGTGGACGAGCTGCTGCGCGACGCCGATGTCGCGATGCACCAGGCCAAGAGCGCCGGCGGCGGTCGCTTCGCGCTCTTCGACCAGGCGATGCGCGAGCGGATCATCCAGCGCGTGCAGCTCGAGCACGACCTCCGCGAGGCCTTGCGCCGGGAGGAGTTCGTCCTCGAGTACCAGCCGGTCGTCGCGCTCGACGCCCCGCGGATCCTCGGCGTGGAGGCGCTGGTGCGCTGGGAGCACCCGCGGCTGGGGCTCATGGCGCCGGCGGCGTTCGTCGCCATCGCCGAGGAGACCGGGCTCATCGTCGAGCTGGGTCGCTGGGTCCTCGGGGAGGCCTGCCGGCAGCTGGCCCGCTGGGCGTCGGACCCCGCGATCGACCTGCCCTCCGTGTCGGTCAACCTGTCAGGGCGCCAGGTCGCCGAGCCCGACCTGCCGGAGGTGGTCGCCGACGCGCTGCGCCGGACCGGCGCACCGGCGGACCGGCTCGTGCTCGAGGTCACCGAGAGCGTGCTGATGAGCGAGGCCGCCTCGCCGGCGGCGGTGCTCCAGCGCCTCAAGGCGCTCGGCATCCGGCTGGTGCTCGACGACTTCGGAACGGGCTACTCCTCGCTGAACTACGTCAAGCGGTTCCCGATCGACGCGCTGAAGGTGGACCGCTCGTTCGTGGCGGGCATCGCCGAAGGCCCGGAGGACCGCCACATCCTCGCCGCGATCGTCAGCATGGCCGCGGGACTGCGGCTGGAGGTCGTCGCCGAGGGCGTCGAGACGCTCGACCAGGCGCGCTGGGTGCGGGAGCTGGGCTGCGACGCCGCCCAGGGCTACCTCTTCGCGGCCCCGGCACCGGCGAGCGCGCTCGAGGCGCTGCTGCGCCGGGGCCTGCCGCTCGCGCGGCTGTCGGCGGTGTGGGACGCCGCGCCGATCGCGGAGCGCGGCGTTAGCCCCGACGGCGGCGCGAGCCCCGACGGCGAGCACGCGGCCGACGAGCAGACGGTGCCGCTGGGCGAGGCCGCCGAAGCGCTCGGCCTCTCGACCAGCACCCTGCGACGCTGGGCCGACAGCGGCCGCATCCGCGCCGTCCGCACCGCGGGCGGGCACCGCCGCTTCCCGGTGTCCGAGCTCCAGCGCCTCAAGAGCGCGCCCGCGCTGCTGGCCCCGCCGGCGCTGCGGCTCACCCCGCTGCCGTCCGCGCCGCTGATCGCCGTCCACGCGCTGCTCGCCCAGGACGGCGGGCCGATCGCGGGCGCGGCCGCCCGCCTGATCTACGACGACGGCACCCGCACCGGGTGGCTGAGCAGCGCCGACGCCGAGCCGCACCTCGAGCGCTGGGCCTGCGAGACCGCCGCCGCGTGCCAGGCCGGCGACTACGACGCCGCCATCGACGCCATGCGCGCGCTCATGCGCCAGGGCCGGTACGCGGGGGCGTCGCTGGTGGAGCGCGAGCTGTTCGCCGAGCGCTGCGGCGACCTCGTCCTGCACCGCCTGCAGGAGCGCTCGGTCGAGCGGGCGCAGCTCGTCGGCGCCCGGCGGCTGTTCGTGCGCCTGCGCCAGGAGCTGGCGCGCGAAGCGCCCGCGGGCGTCTGACGCGCCCGCCGGTCAGCCCAGGCGCGTCGCCGCCGCGGCGGCGAGCGTCCAGGCGTCGTCGCGCTGGACGACGTCCTTGAGGGGCACGGCCCCGGCACGCACCGACATGGTGATCTCGCGGCGCATCGTGAAGTCGGCCAGCCGCGAGGTGAGCCCCTCGAACAGCCGGGGGACGGCCTCGTCGTACGCATCGCACAGCAGCAGGACGCCGAAGCAGTTCTCCGACAGCCGGCCGACGGGATCGAGCGCCTCGGCGCTGGTGCGCAGCGCGGTGGCGAGGTCCTTGATGGCCAGGTCGGCCACCGTCCGCCCGTACTGCTCGCGCAGCGAGTCGAAGTCCTGGACTTCGACGGCGACGTACGCCCCCTGCCGCCGGCCGGCCGGCCGCTGGAGCTCGTCGTCGAGGAACTCGGTGAGGCCCGCACGGTTCAGGACGCCGGTCACGCCGTCGGTGCGTGCGAGCTCGCGGAGGTAGTGCAGCAGCTCGCCGCGGTCGCGGCCGCCGCGCGACTGCTCCAGCAGCACGGTGCCCAGAACGGTGGCGATCGCGCCCAGGAGCGGCAGGTCGTCGCTGCTGAAGGCCCGCGGGCGCCGGTCGACGCCGAACAGGGCGCCCATCCGCGTGCCGTCGGGCAGCTCGAGCGGCACGCCGACGTAGGAGCCGGCCTCGAGCTCGCGCGCGAGCGGCAGGCCGCCATAGACAGGGTCGGCGTCGACGTCGTCGCAGAGGCGCGGGCCGCTGCCCGAGGCCATGTGGAACGACATCGTCTGGTCGATGGGGATCGAGCGCCCGGGCTCCAGCTGCGAGGCGAGGCTTCCACGCGAGGCGATCACCGTGTGGCGGCGGCGGACGTAGTCGAGGTGGGCGACCGCGTAGCTCGCGGACGGATGCTGCCGGCCGAGCATCCGCAGCGCCACGCGCGCGGCCTCGTGGAAGTCCGCGCGGACCAGCTCGGACAGATCGAACGCCGGGCCCTCCGCGGCGGCGCCGTGCCGGCTCGCCGGCAGCGACAGCGGCGCGTCGAGGTTCAGCTCGTCCAGCGGCCGCGGGTGCGCCAGCAGGTATCCCTGCCCGAGGAGGGCACCGAGGGTGCGCAGGGTCTGGAGCTCCGCCTCGGTCTCGAGGCCCTCGGCGACGATCGCCGACCCGATCTGCGCCGCGAACGCCGTCAGGGCGAACGCCAGGGCGTGCTTGGTCGGGTCGCGGTCGATGTTGCGCGTCAGCCGCCGGTTGAGCTTCATGAAGCTCGGCGCCAGCTGGGCGAACTGCTGCAGCGACGTCAGGCCGTTGCCGCTGTCGTCGACGGCGAGGCGCAGGCCCGAGGTCCGCAGCGGCGACAGGGCCTCCGAGAGCGGCTCGTAGTCGTCGAGCTGGCGATGGTCGGTGATCTCCAGGATCAGCCGGTCCAGCGGGACGCCGTCGAGCACGTCGG
Organism: Conexibacter sp.; assembly: GCA_025964055.1. Classification (GTDB taxonomy): domain Bacteria; phylum Actinomycetota; class Thermoleophilia; order Solirubrobacterales; family Solirubrobacteraceae; genus Baekduia. The sequence goes on along the minus strand of JAOPZP010000254.1, from coordinate 4,390 downwards.
CCAGCGCGGGGTCCATGGCGGCCGCCGGCGAGAGGTTGACGTTGAGGGCGATGTGGCCGGGGATGGAGCGCAGGAGCGCGACGGCGGCCCGCAGGAGCTGGTGCTCCATCGCGACGCGCAGGCCCGCGTGCTCGGCCGCCTCCAGCCACACGTTCGGCGGCAGCGAGGGCTCGGCGGTGAAGCGGGCCAGGCTCTCCACGGCGACGATCTCGCCCGTCCGCAGGTCGACGATCGGCTGCGCCACGATGTCGAAGCGGCGCTCGACGATGACCTGCTCCACGAGCGCACGCTCGATCTGCGGCGCGCCCGCCGCGGAGGCCGGCGCGCCGGCGACGCGGCTGGCGAGGCTCCGTGCGACGTCGGCGGGCAGCGTGACCGTGCCCCGCGCCGCCGCCGACAGGCAGTGCTCGAGCGTTCCGGCGTCCGCACGGGCCGCCACGCAGCCGTTGGCGCCGGCCTGGAGCAGCTCGGCGACGGCATCGACGTCGGCGCCATTCGAGACGGCCACGCACGTGCCGCCGCCTTCGACCAGCCGCCGGACCGTGGCCGCGGCGCCGGCGATCCGCGTGTCGACGAGCGACATGCGGCGGCCGTCGCCGTCCTCGACGAGCCGGACGCCGGCGACCTTGCGCAGCATCTCCGACAGGCGATCCACCGTCCCGTCGTCATCGGAGTGGATCGCGACGGTGGTGATGTCCGGCAGTGTCATGGCCTCCCGGGGGTCGTCCCTTCGCGCGCGGCCTTGAGGGCCATGACAGGATCGCGACGCGCGTGGGAGCTTCGGGCGGTCGCCCGGCGATCCTGCCGCGGCGCGGTCGAACCCGCCATCCGGTCAACGGCCGCGAGCGGTGACCCGACCCTGAGGGCATGTCACGCACCACCGCGCCTGCATCGCAGGCCCCGGCGCCCCCCGACGCGTCGCCGCCCGTCGACCTCGCGACGCGACGCGCCGCGGCGAGCATGCCGGACGTGCGGGCCGAGGGCGTGCGCGACTTCCTGCGGGCGACCCTGGACTCGCTCACCTCGCATGTGGCCGTCCTCGACGAGGACGGCACGGTGCTGCTGACCAACGCCGGCTGGGAGCGCTTCGCGGCGGAGAACGGCGGCGGGCCCACGGTCGGCAGCGACTACCTCGCCGTGTGCGACGCAGCCACCGACGACTCCTACGCCGCGGAGGCGGCGCGCGGCATCCGGGCGATCCTGGCCGGGGAGATCCTGCAGGCGGAGGTGGAGTACCCGTGCCACGCCGTCGACGAGCAGCGCTGGTTCCGGCTGCGCGCCGTGCGGCACCGCGCGCTGGGCCCCGTCCGCGTCGTCGTGCAGCACGACGACATCACCGCGCGCCGGAAGGCCGAGGAGGACGCGCGCGTCCGCGCGAGCGTGCTCGACGTGGCCGACGCCGCGGTGGTCGCCCTCGATCGGTCCGGGCGCGTGACGCGCTGGAGCGACGGGGCGCAGCGGCTGTACGGCTGGACGGCGGACGAGGTCATCGACCGGCCGATCACCGACCTCCTCTTGGGCGACGTGGCACTGGAGGAGATCAAGGCGATCATGGCGCGGATCCACCAGAACGGGTACCACGAGAGCCGCTTCGAGGTCATGCGCAAGGACGGCTCGACCTTCCCCGCGCTCGTGCGCGACGCCGCCGTCTACGGGACGGACGGTGAGCTCACCGGCGTGGTGGGCGTCTCGGTCGATCTCAGCGAGAGCGTCGAGGCCGAGCGCCAGCTGCGCGAAGCGCGCGACTTCTCCCGCGCGGTGACCGACTCGATGGGCGAGGGGGTCTGCGCGCTCGACGTCGACGGACTGCTCGTCTACATGAACCCCGCGGCCGAGACCATGCTGGGGTGGACGCTCGAGGAGGCCGTCGGGCAGCCGATGCACGAGCTGATCCACTGCGACGGCCCGGGCGGCGGGGGAGGGGCCGCCCAGGAGTGCCCGCTCCTCGTCACGCGGGAGACCGGCGAGGTCGTCCGCGTCGAGGACGACACCTTCCTGCGCCGGGACGGGACGAGCTTCGCCGTGGCCTACACGGCGGCGCCGTTCGAGACGGCCGACGGCTTCCGCGGCTCGGCCTACGTCTTCAGCGACATCACCCAGCGCAAGGCCGACCGCGAGCGCCTGGAGCACGAGGTGGAGGCCCTCACGTGGATCCCGAAGATCCGCGAGGCCCTGGACGAGGAGCGGTTCGTCCTCCACGCGCAGCCGATCGTGGACCTCGCCACGGGAGAGACGGTCCAGCACGAGCTGCTCATCCGCATGAACGACCCCGAGGGCCGGCTCGTTCCCCCGGGCCTCTTCCTGCCGGTCGCCGAGGAGCACGGGCTGATCGCCGAGATCGACCGCTGGGTCATCCGCGAGGCCGCCGAGCTGGCCCGCCGCGGGCACGCCATCGAGCTCAACGTCTCCGCCGAGTCCCTCGCCCAGACGGGGCTGCTCGAGTTCGTCGCGGGCGAGCTCCGGCGCACCGGCGCCGACCCGGCCCTGCTCGTCTTCGAGCTGACCGAGACCGCGCTGCTGCGCAGCGAGCAGACCGCCAAGGCGTTCATCGAGGGCATCGCGGCCCTCGGCTGCCATCTGGCGCTCGACGACTTCGGCACCGGCTACGGCGGCTTCACGTACCTGAAGCGGTTCCCCGTCGACTACCTCAAGATCGACATCGAGTTCGTGCGCGACCTGCCGCGCGACGAGGCCAGCCAGCACGTGGTCCACGCGGTCGTCAACCTCGCACGGGACTTCGGGCAGAAGACCGTCGCCGAGGGCGTGGAGGACGCCGAGACGCTCGCCATGCTGCGGGAGTTCGGCGTCGACTACGCCCAGGGGTACTTCCTCGGGCGGCCCGCCGCGCTGGCCGACACGATCGAGGCGCCCGCGGGCTGACCGCTAGCGTGGCGGGGCGACGCATGCCCCTCCTCGACGCCCTTCCCAGCAACCCCAGCGCCGATGCCCTGTACGACGCGTTCACGGCGTGGACGGCGCAGCAGGGCCTGAGCCTCTACCCGCACCAGGAGGAGGCGGCGATCGAGCTGTTCGACGCCAACAACGTCGTGCTCGCCACGCCGACCGGCTCGGGGAAGTCGATGGTCGCGGTCGCGGCGCACTTCGCCGCGCTCGCCGATCGCCGCACCACCTTCTACACCGCCCCGATCAAGGCGCTGGTCTCGGAGAAGTTCTTCGCCCTGTGCGAGATCTTCGGGGCCGAGAACGTCGGGATGCTGACCGGCGACGCGTCGGTCAACGCCGACGCCCCGATCGTCTGCTGCACGGCCGAGGTGCTGGCGAACATCGCGCTGCGGGAGGGCTCCGGGGCCGACGTCGGCCAAGTCGTGATGGATGAGTTCCACTACTACGCCGACGGCCAGCGCGGCTGGGCGTGGCAGGTGCCGCTGCTGTGCCTGCCCCAAGCGCAGTTCCTGCTGATGTCGGCCACGCTCGGCGACGTCACCGAGATCGCCACCGACCTGACGCGCCGCACGGCTCGCGAGACGGTGGTCATCGACGACGCCGAGCGGCCGATCCCGCTCACCTACTCCTGGTCGGTCGAGCCGCTGCACGAGCTGCTGGAGGAGCTGGCCGCCACCGACCAGGCGCCGATGTACGTCGTGCACTTCACGCAGGCCTCGGCGATGGAGCGCGCGCAGTCGCTGCTGTCGGCCAAGCTGTGCACGCGCGAGGAGCGCGAGGCGATCGCCGAGGCGATCGGCGCCTTCCGCTTCACGGCCGGGTTCGGCCGCACGCTGTCCAAGCTGATCCGCGGCGGCGTCGGCGTCCACCACGCCGGCATGCTGCCGCGCTACCGGCGGCTGGTCGAGCAACTGGCGCAGACGGGCCTGCTCAAGGTGATCTGCGGCACGGACACGCTCGGGGTCGGCATCAACGTGCCGATCCGGACCGTCGTCTTCACCGGGCTGGCGAAGTACGACGGCAGTCGCCACCGGCTGCTGAAGGCGCGCGAGTTCCACCAGATCGCGGGACGCGCGGGGCGCGCGGGGTTCGACACGTCGGGCTTCGTGGTGGTGCAGGCGCCCGACCACGTGATCGAGCGGACGCGGGCGCTGGCCAAGGCCGGCGACGACCCCAAGAAGCGCCGCAAGGTGCAGGTCAAGAAGCCGCAGGACGGTGCTGTCAGCTGGACCGAGGAGACGTTCGAGCGCCTCAAGGACGCGGCGCCCGAGGCGCTGGTGTCGCGCATGCGCGTCGACCACTCCATGATCCTCAACGTCGTCAACCAGCCGGCGGACCCGGTGCTGACGATGCGCGCGATGATGGAGGACAACCACGAGGACGAGCGCGGGCGCCGGCGCCTCTCCGAGCAGGCGCAGGCCCTCGGGGGCGAGCTCCTCGACGCCGGCGTCCTGGAGTGGCTGCCCGAGCCCGACGCCCACGGCCG
>JAOPZP010000241.1 GCA_025964055.1 Conexibacter sp. | reverse complement strand
CGCGCCGCCGGGTAGCGTTCAGCGCCACATGCGCCTGGCCCTGCAGCAGCTCAACGCCACCGTCGGCGACCTCGCCGGCAACGAAGCCGCCATCCGCGAGGGCATCGGCCAGGCCAAGGCCGCCGGCGCCCAGATCGTCGCGTTCCCCGAGCTGGCGATCACGGGCTATCCGCCGGAGGACCTCCTGCTCAAGGAGCACTTCCTGCGCGACGCGCGCGAGGCCGTCGAGCGGCTCGCCGAGGACGCGCAGGGCATCGTGGCGCTCGTCGGGTTCCCCGAGCGCGCCGACGACGTCTACAACGCGGTCGCGGTCCTGGCCGACGGGGAGCTCCAGGGCATCTACCGCAAGATGCGCCTGCCGAACTACGGCGTCTTCGACGAGGTGCGCTACTTCCAGGCCGGCACCGAGCCGGCGGTCATCGAGGTCGACGGCGTCACGGTCGGCCTGACGATCTGCGAGGACGACTGGGTCCCCGACGGCCCGATCGTCGACGAGGCGCTGGCCGGCGCCGAGATCGTCATCAACATCTCGGCCTCCCCCTACCAGGCCGGCAAGCCCGCCGAGCGCGAGACGATGCTCAAGCAGCGCGCCCGCGACAACCTCACGGCCTTCGCCTTCTGCGCCCTGGTCGGCGGCCAGGACGAGCTGGTCTTCGACGGCTTCAGCGCGGTCTACGACCACCACGGCTCGCCGATCGCCCGCGCGCCGCAGTTCGCCGAGCACCTGCTGATCGCCGACGTCGACGCGCACGCCGCCCGGGCCGCGCGCCTGACCGACACGCGCCCGCGGCTGGCACGCCGCGTCGAGCACCGGCCCGTCGCCCACCTCGGGCGCTTCACGACGACCGCCGGCGCCGGCGCCGAGCCCGCCCCGCACGGCGACGTCGCCGAGCTGCTGGACCCCGACGCGGAGGTCTACGCCGCGCTCGTGCTCGGCACGCGCGACTACGTGCGCAAGAACGGCTTCGAGCACGTCGTGTTCGGTCTCTCGGGCGGCGTGGACTCCACGCTGGTGGCGACGATCGCCGTCGACGCGCTCGGCCCCGACAAGGTCACCGCGGTCGTCATGCCCTCGCCCTACTCGTCGTCGGGGACCCAGGACGACGCCCGCACGCTGGCGCGCAACCTCGGCATCGAGTGCCTCGAGCTCTCTATCAAGGAGCTGATGGAGGACTACGACCGCACGCTCGCGCCGGTCTTCGGCGAGCGGCCGTCCGACATCACCGAGGAGAACCTGCAGGCGCGGATCCGCGGCAACCTGCTGATGGCGCTGTCCAACAAGTTCGGCTGGCTGGTCCTGACGACCGGCAACAAGTCCGAGATGTCGGTCGGCTACTCCACGCTCTACGGCGACAGCGCCGGCGGCTTCGCGGTCATCAAGGACGTCCCCAAGCTGCTGGTCTACCGGCTGGTCGACGTGCGCGCCAAGCGCGACCCCGACTCGCCGATCCCGGAGTCGATCGTCTCGCGCCCGCCGTCGGCCGAGCTGCGCGCCGACCAGAAGGACGAGGACTCGCTGCCGCCCTACGAGGTGCTGGACGCGATCCTGCTGGGCTACGTCGAGGAGGACCTCGGGCGTGAGCAGCTGATCGCACGCGGCCTGCCCGCCGAGGACGTCGACCGCGTCCTGAGCCTGGTCGACCACTCCGAGTACAAGCGTCGCCAGAACCCGCCCGGGATCAAGGTGACGTCGAAGGCGTTCGGGCGTGACCGGCGCGTCCCGATCACCAACCGCTACCGCGGATAGCGCGCCTCCGCCGGGCCGAGGAGACGTATGCGTGCGCACCCCGCGCGACCCTCGTTCCGTAGGCCGCCGCTCCTAGACTCGAGGGGGCCTCATGGATTACCTCGACCTCAAGCGCTGCGCGCACTGCGTGAGCCCGACCGCCACGATCCACTTCGAGGAGCGCGACGAGTTCGCCCGCTCCGGGCCCGCCTTCGTCTGCTACCGCTGCGACCGGCTGCCCCACCCCGAGGACTCGCTGTTCGTGCCGGACGCCGGCGCCACCGGCTGACGCATCGCGTGGGGCGCCGCGGAGGCGGCCTAATACCCTGCGGGCATGGCCTACGGGACCGCGCAAGCGCGGCAGGAGCTGCTCGACACGATCGCCGAGTCGATCGACGAGATCGCCGTCGCGCTGGCGGCGCTCGGCGCGGCCTACGAGCAGCTGGACGAGAACACCGCCGACCGGCTCGAGGAGGAGCTGTTCCGGCCCGTGCAGGTCGCCTACGGGCGCGCCAAGCGCACGCACTCCGGCTTCGCCGAGCGCTTCGGCCTGCCCGACCGGGCGTTCGCGCCCGCCGACGCCGGCAGCCCCTCGCACGGCGTCAAGGGCTTCGTCGACGCGGCCGTCGACGCGGTCGGCCGGGCGGACCACGTCCTCTCCGAGCTCCAGGACTCGATGCGGCCGGTCGAGGTCGGCGACGCCGAGCTGCGCGCCGGCCTGGCCGACGTGCGCGAGCACCTCGGCGGCGTGCGCACCCGCGCCCGGGCGATCGTGAGCATCCTCGGGCGCTGAGCCCGGGCCGCGCGGCCCCCGCGCGCCCTAGCGGACGGCGATCGTCATCCGCACGAGCGAGCACAGCCGCTGCTCGTCGTCGGTGATCTCGACCTCCCACACCCACGTGGTGCGGCCGCGGTGGCGCACGACGCCCCTGGCGTTGATCGTGCCGCCCAGCACCGGCCGCAGGAACGACGTCTGGTTGCTGAGCCCCTGGGCCGACTTGCCCTCGCCGTGGACGGCCGCGAACGTCGCCATCGAGGTGATCGACTCCGCGATCGAGGCCAGCACGCCGCCGTGGACCAGGCCGGCCGGCTGCTTGTGGTGGTCCTGGACGTCGACGTGCGCCCGGACCTCGCCGGCCTCGAGGTCGACGCGGTCGATGACGAGGCCGTAGAGGTCGTCGAACGTGCCCGGGAAGTGCAGGGGAAGCTCGGTGTCCATGGGGTGCGGCACGATACCGGGGCACCTTCGGTTAGCCTCCTGCGCCGCATGGCGCGTTTCGACGATCTCCCCGCAGACCAGAAGGCCGTTCTCCAGCTCGTGCTGCGCCAGGGGCGCACGTACGAGGAGATCGCGGGCTTGCTGAAGATCTCCCCGGAAGCGGTCCGCGACCGTGCCCTCACGGCGCTCGACGCGCTCGGGCCCGAGGACACCGGCGGCCTGGACCCCGATCGCCAGGATGAGGTCGGCGACTACCTGCTCGGCCAGCAGTCGGCCTCGGCGCGCGCGGAGACCCGCGCCAACCTCGAGGCCGACGCAGCCGCCCGCGCCTGGGCCCGCAC